>CASFJL010000004.1 GCA_949295005.1 uncultured Pseudomonadota bacterium
CCGGATTTTATGTGCTTAATTTATTTCTACTTTGGTGTTTTGATTATGATATTTTTTTTAATTTTTACTCTCTGCCCCATACTTTGACGATGAACCAAAAAACAAAACCCCTCTTAAGAGGGGATAAATGGCGCGCCCGGCAGGATTCGAACTTACAACCTTCTGATCCGTAGTCAGATGCTCTATCCAATTGAGCTACGGGCGCATCGTTTCAACAAAAGAGTTAATACAGCTATTTTATTTTTTTTGCAAGTAAAATTTTTATAAATTTAAAAGAATTTTAAACTATTTTATTTATTCTACACTCAAAAAAAGAGAACAGTATGACTCATAAATATATTTAGCCCTTGTTTTTTTATAAAAAAGTTTATAAAAAGAAAAGTAGGTAAAAATAAAAATTTATGAAAAAATTTTTTATAAGGTACTTGGTTAAATGAGAAACATTTTGAAAAAACTTTCAGTTGCGTCCGTATCTGTGTTGGCTTTTGGTGGCTGCACATATTCTTCAGACGCTCTTTTTCCTTCATTAATGGGTGTCGATTCGTCACAAGAAATTTCAGTGGCTAATGCATCAGAAGTAAAAAGCGCAGATATACCAGAATTAGGAACAACAGATTTTCAACCTTTAGAAATATCTCAAGGCGGCAATACAGGTACTTTTGTCGGTCAGAAGGTTGTCACCTTCAGAGGCGAATTAACACAATTGCAAAATTCGATTCGCCAACATAATGAAGCATTGCAAAAAATCAGAGCTTCTGTAATCAACAATGCATTACAATATCACAAATTAATTGGAACAATTGAGGCCAAACTTCAAGTTGGAACAACTCCGGGCAACCCACAAATGTTTTCCATGTTGCAAGGAGCACAAAACAACATCCAAGTTATGAATGCCAACACCATCGCCTTAAATCAATTGGCCACACGTGTTGCATCAGATGCCGCTATGACCAATTATTTATTAGATTCTATTCGTGCTGCATATAGCGTATCCGGCGCCGTAGATGAAGATCACCGCCAATTGCGTGTTTTAGAAAATGAAACAAACCAAACATCAATCTTAATCGGCAGTTTGTTACAAGAGATTAACTCTGATGCTGAACGTCAATTGCAATATATTGAAACCGCACGCAATTACTTGGTTGATTTAAATTCTGCAATCAAAGCCGGAAGTTATGGTGTTAATAATTTACCCTTACCAACAGCACAAGCTGGATACATGAACAGCTCTGTTGCACAATATAACACCAAACCGACATCTGCATCCGGAGCCCCTTTATTCGTGGCAAAGTTTAATAAAACCAATGTCAAATATCAAGATGGTCTAAAACAAGCCGTTAGCAGTGCCTTATCAAGAAAACCCAATGTTATGTTTGACGTTGTTGCTGTTTCTCCTGCCAATGGAAACGCTTTGAGCAAAAGTTCTGCTCAAAACAACGCCACACAAATTTTTCAAGAAATGATTGAAATGGGTGTTGGTGCAGAGAGAATAAATTTGTCTTCCAAAACAAGTCCGACAGCCAATTCGGCAGAAGTTCAAATTTATGTAAAATAAAAACAAACTTTAATAAAAATACCCTGCATATTTATTTGCAGGGTATTTTTTTGAAAGAAAATAAATGAGCTCATTAGATTTATTACAATTTGAGTTACAAAACTTGGCAGATGAAAAAAAAGCCAAACATTTATCTCAGTTTTTCAAAACAGGAAAAGGGCAATATGCCGAAGGTGATGTTTTTTTGGGCATAAATATTCCTATTATTAAAAATGTTGTAAAAAGATATTATGCTGATTTAAGCATGCAAGATATTGCAAAATTGCTTCATGCACCGTGGCATGATTATCGTTTTGCAGCTTTACAAAGCTTGGTAATGCAATATGAAAAAGCAGACATCAACGGACAAAAAAACATTTTCAATACATATATAGAAAACATAGAAGGTATCAATAACTGGGATTTGGTAGATTGTTCCGCACACAAAATTATTGGTGCTTGGTCATACAAACAGCAAGATTTAAGCCAAATAAAAAAATTATCTGATTCAAAAAATCTGTGGCAAGAAAGAATAGCTGTTGTATCCAGTTGGTATTTCATAAAGCAAAAGCAATATGACTTAACTTTAAATTTGGCCAAAAAATTTATCAATCATCCGCATGACTTAATACATAAAGCCATAGGCTGGATGTTAAGAGAAATTGGAAAACAAGATAAAAAAGTTTTGACTGATTTTTTAGATATTTATGCAAGTAATTTGCCTCGAACAACTTTGCGCTACGCCATAGAAAGATTCGCAAAAGAAGAAAGAGAACTGTATATGCAAAAAAAATAGGAGTGCAGCAAAACACTCCTATTTTTTATTTTGTGATTAAAGCTTACATATAAGGCCAACCAATAACTTGGGTGATAATCACTTTTTCATTATCCAAATTCAAAGCCTCTCCAACTTTATCCATATCAGCATAACCGCGAACAACATTGTTAAGTCCGCGGCTTGCGCAATATAAGCCAACATTTTGGTAAGCTGCAGCAGCATTCATTCGTGCATTTTTCAAATCTGTACCGGTAAATATAAGTGTTAAAGGAGCCTCTTTGGTATAATCTTGCAAATTAATATACTGAGAAATATTATCACCTGAAACAAATTTCAAAACATTTTCTTTGGCATCATATTTCCAAACAGCACCGGCCTTAATAACATAAACATTAAGGTCTTGCTTGTTTTGAGCAGTTGGGATAGTGCGTTTTCCATCATGAGAGATTCCCCAAGCGGCATAAAGAATATTGCTCAAATCTTTATCATCAACCTCTTTTGCACTAAATTCTCTGGTAGATTTTCTTTGCGAAATTGCTTCCATCAAAGGTTTGCCACCGGTTGTGTCCGGTGCGGGAAGTTTAATGTCTTCAACAGCCCAAACTGGAGTAGCAGCAAATAAAAAAGCTGCAAGTAAAAGTTTTTTCATATGAATTCTCCTTGTTTTTGTTTTTATAAAAATATCTTAGAGCAGATAAATTAAAATAAAAGCAAAAAAGGACACGGTGGAAAAAATGGAAGGTAAAATAAAAAAACTCCGCAGAGTCAGGTTTTAGCCTGTCTGCGGAGCCAAATATTAATCTGCCAAGATTTTGATACAGATTTTTACAACCTGTAATTTCTCGCCATCTGGCAGAATATTTTCTTTTCCGTTTTCAAAGCCTCCGTAGAGGGGACCGTGATAAACTCCTGCCGGCACAAACTTCCAAGTGTTTTGCGGAATTTGTGTTGCGAAAGCTGTTTCCGGTAGATGATAAAAACCAATATCTTTGGTTTCATCAAACGGCGTTTGTACCGCCATTTCAGCACCGGCCGATACCAGATACATTCCTTCATTGAATGTCGGAATGTGAATATCGTGGAAACGGTGATGCACTTCCGGAAAGACTGTTTCTTTCTTCTTCAATGCCGTCCAATCTATATTTATTTTTATGCCATCCGCCACTTCGGTAGAGCCGATTTTGTGGTTGGCAGGATTGATTAAAAATTCAAAGATTTTTCTTGCATTTTTCTCAGAAAAACGGGAGTCTGAAGAAAATGAAATAAAATCATTTACAAATTGTTTTGCATTCTCATTAAGATAAGCGGCTAACTTAGCCAGCATTTCTTTGATAAATTTTTCTTTCATAATAATAATTTTTTTTTTAGAAGTTTATAATTTCTTTAGTTCTCTTTCTGACATCAGCATCAACTATTGCACCGACTTTGCTGGCTTTTTCCAGCTCAGTAAGTCTGTCCAGCAAGTTGTCAGGAACAGATATCAGTTTCCATTGACCGTTCTCATCTTGTTCAACTTTAGCGCCGATATAAGCTAAAAAGGCCAAGCTTTCTCGCTGTTCTCTTTGCTTGAAATCTGATTCAGGATATTCTGTCAACACATTCAGCTTACGCAGATGTTTTTCCGGCTGCATAAGAGCTGTTCTTCTATACAGAATAGGGTCTTTTTCATATCGACTACCCAATATTGTCGGGAAGGATATGAAATCAGCAAAACCAATCTGTGCAATTAGCTCTTTTTTGAAGGCTTTATATTCTTCCGTTGGCTCAAAATTCATAGCTGAGCAAGCAGTGTAATCTTGCGCATCCAAAAGGAACCAACCGTCTCCTAAAATGTTTTGCCATTTTTCTTTAGGGAAGACAGAAACATGAAGAGAGAATATAAAATCTCCGGAAATGTCCTTGGTCAGGATAATTCCATCGCTTTTCGGAGCATCCACCTCAATGGCATTGTCAGTCAACAATTTTTCCGGCACAGCCATGTAGTTCACCGCATCTCGCAAAGAAATAGAAGCCACCACATACTGACCGGCATTTGTCAACTCAGCAACAAAAGATGAAATAGCATCCTGCGGGATATGTTCCATCACATCATTGCAAAATACAACATTTGCGCGCTGTTCCGGCTTAGTTGAAAATTCAGGAATACCCAAGTCATATCTCTGAACGGTGATATGCTTATAAGACATCACTCTATCCAATGAGGATATTTCTTTGGCATCCAGTTCTGCAACTTTGGAAGACAAACTCTGGATAATTTCTCCGATTTTGCTTCCACTTGCCAACATCTCTACAATCTGTTCTGAATTTTCTGCAATTAGTTCTGCCAGAATATTTGCAGCTTTGCTTCGACCACAACCATAATCGGTAATGATAAATGGCTTGGAGATATCAATCTTTTTCTGCAGAGCTAGTTCCAGCAAATTTACCAACATCTCATTGATGAGCAAATTGGCAGAAGAACCATAGGTTGTTGCCTGCGCGTGTACGGATGAATAAACCTGTTTCAAATCAATACAATTCTGATACCATTTTTCAGAAATTGTAAAATAAACTTTTTGTAAATTTGTTTTCATAATTATATTTTTTAATGAATAATATGTGTTCTGCAAAAACACATAGCACAAAAGACTGTATTTGTCAATTGTTTTGTCTATATTTATAAAATATGGCTTGTCTAAAAGCACAAATCTTCTATGAGCTTATTTAAGACTAGTCTGCCTTCATTGGTAGCAAAAAGGTGGGTTTGAGTTTCTTCTATCAGTTTTTCTGCTTTAAGCTCAGCTAAATTTTTTTGATTGATAAACTCTGTCAATTTAATCCCGCAGACATTATAAAATTTTTCTTTGCTTATCCCCTCATTTAAGCGCAAACCCATAATAATCAGCTCTTCGGCACGTTCACTCGCTGAAATTTCCTCTTCTTGGCGGCGGTGAATCAAAGCATAGAATTTATTGCCGATTTTTAAGCGTCCGTGCGCTGATTTGCCAATGCCTAAGTAATCATCTCCTTGCCAGTACAATAAGTTGTGGCGGCTTTGAAAACCCTTTTCAGCATAGTTGGAAACCTCATATTGCGGATAGCCGTTTTCGCTTAAATATTGATTGGTAAACAAATACATTTCTCGGGCGGTGTCTTCTTCAGCTGCTTCTATTTGCTTTTTGTAAAAAACCGTTCCTTCTTCAATGGTCAATTGATACATGGATAAATGTTTGAAGCCAAATTGAACAGCTTGTTTAATCTCTTCTTGCCAAATCTCTAAAGTTTGCTCAGGACGAGCGTAAATTAAATCAAAAGAATGATTATCAAAGTTTTGCAAGACCTCATCTATGGCCGTATAGGCTTGCTCTAAATTATGGGTTCGCCCCAAAAACTTTAAATCTTTATCGTTCAAAGCCTGCACACCCAAAGATAAGCGGTTAATTCCGGCTTGTCTTAAATCTTTAAATAAATTTTTTCTATCACTATTAGGATTAGCTTCCAAAGAAATTTCAATGTCTTTCTTGCACTTCCATTTTTGATGAATGTGATTAATGAGTTTTTCAATTAAATTCGGCTTGATTAAAGACGGTGTGCCGCCGCCAAAAAAGATGCTTTCAACAATTCTATCAGCGGTTTTTTCAGCATAAAAATCTAAATCTTCCAGATATTCTTTGATGATTGTTTCTTGCTCAACATCTTTTTTAATCTGGCTGAAAAAATCGCAATAAGGGCATTTGCTCAAACAAAAAGGCCAATGAATATAAATGCCGAACTTTACGGAATTGTCCTCGCGGCTTAAATCGGGTAAAGGTTCGGCATTCATATCTTTTAATTTCATTACAGAATGAATTTTGATAAATCGGTGGCTTGTGTGAACTTCATCAATTTTTGCTCCACAAACTCTGCGGTAATCACTTCTTTTTGCCCACTTCTGTCAGAGGCATTAAAGCTGATGTCTTCCAGCAAAATTTCCATAACCGTATGCAAACGGCGAGCACCGATGTTCTCCACATTTTCATTAATCTCAACCGCAATATCGGCAATTTTATCAATCGCTTCTTTCTCAAACTCAATGTCAAAGTTTTCGGTTTTGAGCAAAGCGGTATATTGCTCAATGAGGTTGGCTTCCGGCTCGGTTAAAATGCGGACAAAGTCTTCATGCGTTAAGGCTTTTAACTCAACACGGATAGGTAATCTGCCTTGCAACTCAGGCAATAAGTCTGACGGCTTTGCCAAATGAAAAGCACCGGAGCAGATGAACAAAATGTGGTCGGTTTTAACCATGCCGTATTTGGTGGTAACGGTTGTACCTTCAATCAAAGGCAGTAAATCTCTTTGTACGCCTTCTCTTGAGACATCACCACGCATATTTTCTGATTTTCCGGTAATTTTATCAATCTCATCAATAAAGACGATACCATCATTTTCCACAGCATCTATTGCAGCTTTGGTGATTTGGTCATTATCCAAGAGCTTATCGCATTCTTCAGCAATCAAAACATCATAAGCTTCACCGACTTTCATCTTTTTGGTTTTATATTTAACGCCGGTTCCACCCAACAAGTCGCCCAAGCTAATCATGCCCATTTGTGCACCGGGCATTCCGGGAATATCTATTGTGGGCATGGAGGCATTGGAATTGTCTTGAACGCTGATTTCAATTTCTCTGTCATTTAACTGATTTTCGCGCAAGAGCTTTCTGAACTTTTGTTTGGTTTCATCGCTGGCGCTTAAACCAACCAAAGCTTCCAAAACACGGTCTTCAGCTGCCAATTCTGCTTTGGCTGTAACCGATTTGCGCATTTCTTTTCTGGTATTGTTCAAAGAAATTTCAACCAAGTCACGGATGATGCTTTCCACATCTCTACCAACATAGCCGATTTCAGTGAACTTGGTAGCCTCAACCTTGACAAACGGTGCTTTGGCCAGTTTTGCTAAACGTCTGGAAATTTCGGTCTTACCAACACCTGTGGGGCCGACCATCAAAATATTTTTGGGAACAATTTCATCTCTTAATCTTGGTTCAACCTGCATTCTTCTCCAGCGATTGCGCAAAGCAACGGCAACCGCTTTTTTGGCCTCGTTCTGACCAATAATAAATCTATCCAACTCGGATACAATTTCACGAGGACTATACATAGCCATTTTATCTTAAACTTTCTCTATTGTTACGTTGTGATTGGTATAAATATCAATATCGCCGGCAATCTTCATGGCTTTTTGGGCAATTTCTTCCAAGCTCAAACCTTCCACATCATACAAAGCTTTGGCTGCTGCCATGGCATAATTGCCGCCGGAACCGATACCGATAATGCCGTCATCAGGTTCCATCACCTCACCGGTGCCGTTTAACACCAAAGAAACATCTTTGTCGGCCACAATCATATAGGCTTGCAACTGGCGCAAATATTTATCCATACGCCAATCTTTAGCCAATTCTACGGCGGCGCGTTTTAACTGGTTGGCGTGTTTTTCCAACTTGGCTTCAAGTCTTTCTATCAAAGTAATGCCATCAGCGGCTGCACCGGCAAATCCGGCAATGATGTTGCCGTTACCAATGCGTCTGACCTTAACTGATTTAGACTTAAAAACAACAGCTTCGCCCAAAGTGGCTTGACCGTCGCCGGCCATAACCACTTCCGAGCCTTTTCTTATGCATAATATTGTTGTCATAAAACTATTTTCTTTCCTTTACACTCATGGCTTTTGGAGCCTTGCTGCCTTTGGAGTTATCAATAGCGGTTGAAACCGGCTTATCAATAGCTTTTAAGGCAATTGGTTTTTTGTTGGTGAATTTAACACCGCAAATATTCAAACCAACGCTCTTTAAGGCTGTTTCAATCGGAATAAACAAGTCTCCGCCTTCTTTGGTTCTAATACCTGAGTGAGATAAACCGGTAATGTTACCATTCTTATCAATCAAAGAGCTTCCCAAAGTTTGGGTCTGAACATTTGTATCAACAATAATCTCAGCGCCTTTTTCTTCAGAATAACGATAACCAATTACCTCACCCTCAGTTTCTAAATAGTTTTCACCTTCATCAAAGTCAAGTAGGCCTAAGGTCATAAACATCTCTTTGCCAACTTCAGGCAAAGCCAAACGCAACGGCAACGGATTAAACTTAGTCTTTTCATCCAATAAAATCAAAGCCACGTTTTTGTTTGGGTTAACTCTGAATGCAGAACCTGTATAATCCATACCGTTAATAGTTTGAATGTTAAAACGATTTTGTTGTTTATCTACCAAATCGGCAGAAGTTAAAATCAACTGATCAGAGATAATCAAACCGGCGCCTTTTCTGCCGCTCGGATTTTCTACACTGACAACAGATGCACGCAAACGATACATATTTTGCGGAGACAAACTCTCATAAGGTTTAACACTCTGGATACAAAAATCAGAATAACTGTCAGAATACATTTTTTCTGCCGCTAATCTGTTTTGAATAGCCACACTGCCGGAACTTTCCTCAATTGGCATATCAATCCAATAATCATCATTATATTTGATGGTATTTTCTGCCACTTTAATAGATGTGCAACCGGCTTCATCAATTGTTACCTGACTACAATTATCTGCCAAGCGAAGCTTTTTGGTTTGCTCTTTTTGATAATTATTAAACTTAGACATACCACCGCTTCTTTCTTCAATCTCCGCCTTTGACATAAATTTACCGTCAGCTTCAATAATACCGGCAATTTCATAAACCTTACCATCTGCGGCACCAGCTTCATCAATCACAATAAACTCTTGATTTTCATTAATAAAGCCGGTTAACAAATTATCATAAGAGACACCATTTTCGGTAGTGACAACAGAATTTAGAGCAACAAAATTTCCATTTTCATCAACATAACCAGTCAAGGTCTGTCCCTTGCCAGTAGTCTCTCCTTTTTCATCAACAACAACAAATTTGCCGTTTTCGTCAACATAACCTGAAACAGAACGTCCCTTGCTTAAAACATTACCCTCATCTGAAACAAAAGCCGTTTTTGTATCAACTTCACCCTTATCAACCACAACAAACTTGCCGTTTTCATCAATATAACCGGAAACGACCTGCCCTTTTGCCACACTATTTCCTAAATCAGAAACAATATTATAGCTGCTTAAAGAATCAGAATCCTCAATAATATTTCCGTTTTCATCAACAAAGACAAAGCTTCCTTCGTCATTAATATAACCACGAATAATATTTCCGGATGTAAGAGATTCTTCACTATCTGCAGCAAATTTCACAAGAGAATTTGAATTTCCGGTTTCAGAAATAAAATTATTATCTTTAACACTTGCCGGCAACAAATCTTGTGGTTTAAGGTCTTTTGAGCCGCAGCTTTGCAAAGCATTAACGGCGTTTAACTCTTCAGCATACTGATTTTTGAAAGTAATTTTGCTTTGTTCTTGAGTTTTAATCTGTGCCAATTGTCTCTGAATTTCTTCAGGAGAAACTCTTTTAGAAAGTTCTTCATTATAGCATTTAATTTGAGGCAATTTGCTCAAAGCATCTGCAAAAGCACGTTCAACGAGCAAAACTTCGCCTTTATATTCACCGTCTTTCATTTCACCATAACCGGTTGTTGTGCCTTTGCAATAGACTTTACTTTTGGTTAAATCCATCAATCTCCAAGTTACGGTCATTTCAGATGTACCGGTGCGCAAGTCTTTTTTCTTGACGTTATCCCAATCAAACTCATCACAAACATTCATGAAATAATCATTAATTTCGGCAGTCAAAACATATTCGGCTTGAGCTTTGTCTGAATACATATAGTATGGATTGTTCTTTTCAACCACAACAGGGTAATAATCATTCATTGTCTCATAAAAAATATCAAAGAACTTCATATCTTTTTGCATAGCGCGCCCTTGATTTAAGAAAACTTCTTTATCAAATCTGCGGCAACCAAAAATTCTGAAGCGATAATTTCCTAACTTGTTGGTATATTGCTCATAGTATTGACCTTTTGGAATGCGAAAATCAACATAATCAAGCTTAACCGGAGCATATTGGTTTCTGGACTGATGCAAATAAGCATAAGCATTGAGTTGGTCTTGTGTCGGATCAATTTGCGGCTCATTTTGAATATAAGCTTGTCTTTTAACCTTTTTAACCGGTTTACTTTTACCCGGTTCGCACATACATTCAAAAAGTCCGAGCGTTTTTTCCGTACCATCGCACATACAAGGGATTAATTCCGGACTTGTTAAATCCGAACAAGATGCCAATGCCGTTGAAAAAAGCATCACATTCAAAAACCGAGACAACTTCATTTATTTTAACTCCATCAAATACGTTTTAACGGCCTTATCTTTCTATAAGATAAAGCCTCTGCAATATGCAGTTTAAGTATATTTTCACAATTTTGCAAGTCTGCAATTGTTCTTGCTAACCGCAAAGTACGGTGATAAGCCCTTGCAGAGAGATGATTTTTTTCAGCAAAGCTGATAAGTAGCTGTTTTGCGTCATTTTCAAGGACACAAACTTCTTCCAAAAGCTCTCCTTTGAGCTGAGAATTGGTTTTTATTTGGGGATAATTCAGCTTTTTAAAGCGATTTTCCTGAATTTTTCTGGCTTGCAAAACACGTTGCAGAATTTCTTTTGAGCTTTCTGTTTCTTTAACATTAGCCAAATCCCACGGACTAACGGCCGGAACCTCAATAGTAATATCAATTCTGTCAAGCAAAGGACCTGAAATTTTGTTTTGATATTCTTCTGCACAAAGAGGTGCTCTTGAACATTCTAACTCCGGATTACCAAAATGTCCGCATCGGCACGGGTTCATGGCCGCAATGAGTTGGAATTTTGCCGGATAAACCGTATGAGCGTTAACTCTTGATATACTGACACAGCCGTTTTCAAGAGGTTGGCGTAAAGCCTCCAACGTGCTTTTATTAAATTCGGGCAACTCATCTAAAAACAAAACACCGTTATGTGCCAAAGAAATTTCTCCGGGAGTTGCTTTGCGCCCACCGCCAACCAATGCCGGTGTTGAAGCGGAATGGTGTGGGTCCCTGTATGGTCTTTGAAAAGAGATTTTGCCGTCTTTTAATTCTCCGGCAATAGAATGAATCATACTGGTTTCTAAAGCTTCTTCAGGAGAAAGCGGCGGCAAAATACTGATTAATCTTTGCGCAAGCATAGATTTTCCTGCCCCCGGAGGACCAATCATCAACATATTATGCGCTCCGGCGGCAGCAACTTCCAAGGCTTTTTTTGCACTTTCTTGCCCTTTTACGTCTTTTAAATCCAATTCAAACAATTTTTCTTCCGCTCTTTTTGCTTCCGGTTGCGGAATAATTTGAGTTCCCTTAAAGTGATTAATCAGCTGCAATAAATTATCAGCGGCAACAACATCTTTTAATCCGGCCCATGCAGCTTCACTTCCCTGAGCAAGCGGACAAATCAATCCCTTATTTTGTTCATTGGCTTTAATGGCAACAGGCAACACACCGTTCACGGAAATAATTCCGCCATCTAGCCCCAACTCGCCCAAAACAATATATTTATCTGTTTCTTCCATGGGAATAACACCCATGTTGGTCAAAATACCCAAAGCCATGGGCAAATCAAAATGAGACCCTTCTTTTAATAAATCTGCCGGAGCCAAATTAACGGTTATTCTTTTAGCCGGCAAACTTAAACCCAAAGAGTTTAAGGCGGCTCTAACACGCTCTTTGCTTTCTGCCACGGCTTTATCGGGCAAGCCAACAATTGTAAAAGCTGGCAAACCGGAGGTTATCTGAACTTGCAAATCAACATTTAAGACTTCTAACCCGTTAAAAGCAACGGTATTAATTCTGGAAAGCATTTTTACCACCTTGGCGTAATTTCACTTCCGCGCCAACGTCTGGTTGGATAAGTGTCTGTTTTCAAAAAATCATAATTTGCCGGTTTGCATGGAATATCACGCAAACGAACATAACCTTTTTTTTCAAAAATTTGAGCACATTCTTCAGCAGAAACATCATCTGAATTATAACAAGTTGCAATAACTCTGCTGCTTGGTTGTTGCAACACAATTTCTTTTTGATCATTTCCATATGTTTTTTTTGAAGACAAGGTAGGCAAAATAGAATTTTGTTGCCAAGCACAAGAACATAAAATCAAACAAAAAAGCAAAGAGAGTTTTTTCATCATATTTTCAGCTATTATGGTTAAATATATTCAATTATAGAGTGAAGTTCTTAAGAATATATAAAAATAATCTCATATTATTTCTTTTTTCAAGAGAAAAATGCTTGCAAAAATAAAGTTTTGGTATATATTCCCTATCGTCCCTTGCTGGTGGCAGAGTCCATCGGCTATACATTAACCGGTCAAATATTTATATTTTGACCATTTGTTGAGAATCCATAAGGAGATTAAATAATGTCATTTTATGAGAGCGTGCTGATTGCACGTCAAGACCTCGGTCAATCTCAAGTAAACACCATTGTTTCTGATTTGAGCAATGTTATTGCCAACAACGGTGGTGAAGTTGTTAGAGTTGACAACTGGGGTTTAAAAAATCTTGCTTACCGTGTTAAGAAAAACCGCAAGGGTTACTATGTTGTTTTGAATATTGCTGCTCCGGCTGCCGCTGTTGCAGAATATGAAAGACAAATGAGATTTAACGAAGATATCATTCGTTATATGACAATCAAAGTTGATGAATTGAGCGAAAACGCCAACAATTCTGAAGCTGGTGAAGAATAGGAGTTATAGACATGGCTAAACAAGTATTCTTTAAAAGAAAAAAAGCATGCCCGTTTTCAGGTGAAGATGCTTTGCAAATTGACTACAAAGATGTAAAATTGCTTTCTCGTTACATTTCAGAAAAAGGCAAAATCATCCCAAGTCGTATCACAGCTGTTTCTGCTAAAAAGCAAAGAGAATTAGCAAGAGCCATCAAACGTGCTCGTTACATTGCTTTGCTTCCGTTTGTTGCTGATTAATAAGGAGAGGTACTATGGAAGTAATTCTTTTGGAACATGTTGAAAAATTGGGTAAAATGGGTGATAAAGTAACTGTTAAAAACGGTTATGCTCGTAACTACCTCTTGCCGCAACGCAAAGCTTTGCGCGCAACTGAAGCAAATGTTGCTTACTATGAAAAACAAAAAGCAGAATTAGAAGCACACAACCAAGCTTTGTTTGATGAAGCTTCTAAATTGGCTGAATCTTTGAAAGGTTTCAGCGCTGTTTTGATTCGTCAAGCTGCCGAAACCGGTCAATTGTACGGTTCTGTTACCATTCGTGACATTGCCGCTGCAATCAAAGAAAAAGGTTTTGCTGTTGAACGCAAACAAGTTTATTTGGAAAATGCTATTAAAGATTTGGGTGTATATGAAGTTAAACTCAACTTGCACCCGGAAGTTAGCCAAACCATTTTGGTTAACGTAGCACGTACCGATGACGATGCTGCTAAACAAGCTAAAGCTTTTAGCGCTTCTGCCGAATAAGGTTTGAAGAAATTCGTTTGAAAAAAGGCACTCTTGATTGTTAAGAGTGCCTTTTTTTATTTGAGAGGAAAATATGCAAAAAATAAATCTGGTTGAAATTAAATCTGATGATGATTTTGAAATAGACATGATGTATGCCAAAACACAAAACATGATGCAAACAGATATTTATTCTAAAATCGGCATGGGTAACAGATGTTTTGTTCAGCCGGATTTATGGTCTTGTCTGCAAAAACTAAGACCCCTTTTGCAAGAAAAACAACTCAAGCTCAAAATTTGTGATGCCTATCGTCCACCGCTAGCTTTTGAGATGATGAAAAAAATTATTCCGACAGAAGGTTTTTTCGCTGCCACAGCCGAGCGTTCGCAACATTGCCATGCTTCTGCTATAGATGTCACATTGTTGGATAAAAACGGGGTCGAACTTGATTTTCCTTGTGCCGTGGATGCTTATGAAGAAAAATATGCCAAACAAGTGATGCTAGGCAAGGTTAATGAATTTTATAAGCATTTGGAAAAAGCCAAATATTCGTGGAATGCACCGGAAGATGCAAAAAAAATCAAAAATCGCGATATGTTGTGTCAAATGATGGAAAATGTGGGCCTGATTGCACTTGAGCATGAATGGTGGCACTTTAATTTGCCCAACAAAGAAAAATACCCGCTGATAAATGCCGTTTTTGATACAAAAGACAATTTTTTCTTTTTTATTTAACCTAATTTATATGAATAAGCCTTTATTGATTGACAAAAATTTGACAATAATATTTTTTTGTGCTATATCGATTCGTAATAAAAAATTATTGTTAAATTAAAAAAAAAAGAACTATGGGAATTAAAGAAAAAAACGAAGGACTGTATGAACTAATTGTTGAAAAGTTTTCTGAGGTTTCAGGCCTTCATTCCGGCATTGCTGCGGACACCGTTGTATATTCGGCAAATGCGCCGATATTATGGCAAAAAATTTGCCAAGAAATAAAATTAAAAGCTGAATTTAAATTTGGCTTGGTAACAGTAGAAGATTATGTTTCAGAGTTTGCATCTTTAATAAAAAAATCAAACCAAAAAAGGCAAATTTTTCTTGAAAATCTGAGCCTTTTTGTAGCCGAACAAACCGGCAAAACATATGAACCGGACGAACCTATTTTCAAAGAGATGCTGCCCTCATCCACGGATGAAACACAGCGCGTCCGCGAAGAAATGAAATATGCCTTGGAATTGCAAAAACTAAAATATAAAATCAGAAGGTTTTATAAATTTTATACTGATTCTGACAGTTTTGCAAATGCCAAGACAATATATGCCTTAACAGATAGGCTTTTTGGAAAAAAAGTTTCCATACATTGTTGATTAGTTATTATTTCAAGCAGGTTTCGTCGTGATGACGAGACCTGTTTTTTTTGCTTGATTTTGTATAGTCTTGGATGTATTTCAATCTTATATTTTTAAGGAGAACATAAATGAGATTGGCACTTTTTCAACCGGATATTCCGCAAAATACGGGAACACTGCTTCGCCTAGGAGCTTGTTTGGATGTAGAACTGGATATTATTGAACCTTGCGGTTTTGTTTTTTCAGAACACACACTCAAACGCTCCGGTATGGATTATTTACATTTGGTAAAATATCGCCGCCATAACTCTTGGTATGATTTTTTGAAATATCGAAAAGAACATCCTGAAGAATATGGTCGTATTGTTTTGCTGACAACACATGCAACCGAGCCTTATTATAACTTTGAGTTTAAGCCTAATGACATAATCCTTATGGGGAGAGAAAGTGCCGGTGTGCCGCAAGAAGTACATGAAACAGTTGATGCCAGACTCTTAATACCTATGAATGAAAATGCACGCTCAATTAATGTAGCTGTATCTGCTGTAATGGTTGTTGGAGAATGTTTGCGCCAAACAAATGGTTTTCCAAAAATTGGCAAATAAAAAGCAAGGATAAAAGTCTTATAAAAAGATATAAATTTCTACAAGCAAAAATCAGTTTATTTTTCTGCTGTAAACTTTACAACGAGATAAGAATTAAACTGACCGACCCCTGTAAATATTACGCGATTAGGATAATAAAAAGCCTCAGGTTTTCTGAGGCTTTTTATGATTATTTTTGTTGACTTAAATGATTTGCGGAATTTTTCAAAAAGGCCTCATATTGAGGAGTCTTAATTTTTTGTCCCTTGTCATTCAGTTTATAAACAAAGTTTCCGTCCTTGTCTTTTTTGTAAACCGGTTTGCCTTTATCATCCGTTTTGGCTTGACCTTTTTCATCAACATCAACTTCTCTTTCATATTTAAATTCATCAGTCATTGTATTATATCGACGTTGATCAAGTTCATGGGCAGCTTTTTTATCCCCGTCCTTAGCTTGACCACGAAGCTTTCTTAATTTAATTTCTTCCGCTGACATACCTTCAAATTCAATAGCTTCTCTTTCTTCTTTAGACAAAGTCTTACCTTCTTGCGTTGCCGCATTTAATTTTTCATTTCTTTGTTGAATTTGGGTTCTTAAAGCAGCAATTCTCTCTGCTGCAGAAAGTTTTTGTTGAGTTTGTTCTTCTTGCTTATTTTCATTATTAATTTCTTGAGTATTAGCGGCTTGACCGGTTTGAGCTTTTGCATCCTCAACCATTTTTTTCAATTCATCCGGCCATTTAGACATTTCTTCAGCATCTGGCATATTCACCATTGCGGCACCGCTTTTAATGCATGCTGCCAACAGCTTAGCTTTAAATTCAGCAGATTTAATTTCTCCAAATTCAATTGCCGTACCATCTTTCATTGCCAATTCAACAGCTTTTTGAAAATATTTTTCATCAGGTGTTTTACCTTTTTGGCTGGTCAAAGTAAGATTATTTGGACCATTATAAGAAATTTCTGCATCAAAATTGCGGTCATTTTTATCTTTTTCAGACTTATAAAAACGAAAACTTAACTTTTCCGGCTCATTTGGCAAACTTGCGTCTTCATAAACCAAATTTTGGTCAGAGCCCCAAAAACGCCACTCTTTTTCCAGCGCATTTTTCCAAGAGTTATCAACTTCTTGGTTATTGGCAAGAGCATTTGTGTTTTCCTTATTTTCAGAAGGAGCAACTTCATTAATAACTGTTTTATTTTGCTTTTCTTCTTGTTCTTGTTTTTGCTTTTCTTCTTTCTTTTTGTCTTCAGCTTGCTTATTTTTCACATCAGATGCCTTAACGCAAAAATCTTCAATTTTGCTGATTTTGCTTTTGCTTTCATAAATTTTTTTCAACTCATCCATTTTGCTTGTGTCTATAATCAAGCCTGATCCTTCTGGGATTCTTTTTTTGAAGGCATCTAAAAAATCTTCAAAACTATTAATAGCCATGGAACTCACTCCTAAAATCTCACTCTTTAGATTATTTATATCACATTTTTATCTTTTTGTCTATTTTTTTCTACAAAAAATGTTTTAATTTTTGCAAATTTTCAGCCATAAGATAAGGATTACAACATTTTTCTTCACCAAGTGTCACGGGAGCAACCGGCAGACCAAGAGCAAGTTTTTGTTGAGCCTTTTGAATATATTTGTGCAAATCTTTAGAATCCGGCATTAACCTTAAAGCATTATAAGCACCATGCATAGTATATTCGTGCCCAGGATAAAAACTTGTGTCATCCGGCAGAGACTTAATCTTTGCCAAAGCCTCAAACATTTCTTCCACACTTCCTTCAAACAAACCGCCAACACACAAATTAAAAAGCGTATCTCCCGTAAACAAAGCCTTATCTTGCGGAAAATACCAAAGAATATGCCCCTGTGTATGAGCAGAAACATCCATAATTTTTGCCTGAGATTTTCCAAGCCAAAAATCATCACCGTCTTGCACGGCTATATCAAATCCACTAATTCTATGTGAATCTGCTTTATTAGCCACCACTTTGGCTTGAAACAAATTTTTAATATCCAAATTACTGTCTGTATGGTCAAAATGATGATGAGTATTAAAAATATATTTTGGTTTAATATGGTGTTTTTCACATTCAGCAACAATAGGAGCTGTTTCTGAAGGGTCCACAATGGCAGCATCTAAAGATTCTTTATCAACAAGCAAATAAGAATAATTGTCCATTGTGCCGGCACGACACAATATCGGATATATATCTAACATATTATAAATAATCCTCCGGATTAATTTCATCAATTTGTTCTTTAGAAACATATTGATCGGCATATTCTTTATAAACGCCGGCTTTAATGAAAACTTCATACAAATCCGGATCAATATGTCCGCTGTTTTTCATATACTGCATAATACTCAAGACCTGAGAAAGTTTTTTAGGTTCTTTATAAGGTCTGTCATTAGCCGTCAAAGCTTCAAAAACATCAGAGATAGCCATAATTTTTGCCGGAATAGACATCTGGTCTCCTCTCAAACCATTAGGATATCCTTTTCCATCAATACGCTCATGATGTGCACCGGCATATTCAACCACATTAGAAAGTTCTTTAGGGAAAGGCAAAGCCTTAAGCATATCTATTGTTACCACAATATGCTCGTTTATTTTTTCTCTTTCTTCTTTGTTGATTGTACCGTTTCTAACTTTTAAATTATAAAGCTCTCCGCGATTATATTGCCCAAATATATGATCTTTTCTATTTTGCAACAAGTTTTCATATTCAGGATGAGAGGCTTTTTCCAAATCTTCAATATTATCTCTTTCTGCCCAAGAAATACCCTTTGTTCTGCTAAAATATCTCACAAACTGTTTTTTTGAAATTTCTTCCAAAGAAGCAATTTCAGCATCAGTTAAGGGAGCATCACCGATATTGCATTTTGCAACCAGATCAAACTCTTTTTCCAGCTCATCAACTTTGCTGACAAATTCAGCCTGTAATTCTTCTTGAGGAGCAACATTAGCCAAACGCTTTTTCAGATATTCAATATGAGCATCTCTTCTTAAAATTTCAAAACGATTTCTAATTTCATGAATACGATTATTAATCGTTTCTAACTTTGTTGCTTTATCAACCACATATTCCGGTGTTGTCACCTTTCCGCAATCATGGAGCCAAGAAGCAATATTCAAAGCATACCACTCATCATTGCTCATTTCAAAATTTTTCAAAGGTCCGCTTGTTTGTTGAACAGCAGCGGTAGCCAACATTCTGGTAATAACGGGCACACGTTGGCAGTGCGCTCCCGTATATGGAGATTTTGCATCAATAGCTCTGGCCAAAACCTCTATAAAAGATTCCATGAGTTGAACATAATCTTCACCAAGTTTTTTATTCTCTAAGAACAAAGCGGCAAAATTACAAATAGAAATAATACCGTCTTGCATTTCTTTAGTAAAAGAAATGCTTTTTCCACTCGCGTTTTGAGGATTTGTAAATTGAACACCGCCAATAACATATCCCTTATGATTAATCAAAGGAATACTAATCAAAGCTAACGAATTATAATTATTCAAGGCGTCATAATTTGCAAAAAAAGAATTATCTGTTTCTTGATTACTATAAATAGAATTCAGGTTTACAATTTCATTATTAAGGATTGAAATTTCAATAGCGCTTTTTTGTTTTTTTGCTTTGCTTTCAGGCAAATAAATATTAGGCAGATAGATATTATTATCAGAGCCATATTTTTTTTGCTTTAACTTATTATTATAACTATATTCCAGATTTAAGAATTTATCATCTGTTGCCGTATAAAAAAAACCACATTCGGCACCGCAATATTCACCTGCCAAATCAATTATCTTTTCAATATTTTTAAGATAATCCGTCTCTTCCATCATTGAGGAAGACATTTTTAAAAACTTATTAAATATCAGGCTATAATCATCATAAACCACGTGTTTTCTCGCTATCTTTATTATTTTTTATATTATATAATTACTCTAATTAACAATAGCAAAGAAAAGTTTTATTTTTTCTAAAGATTTTAACAAATTTTAGAAATAAGATAATTTACATCTTCTTCACTTAAATCTTCACCGGCAGAACCATAAGACAAAATTCTTTCAATAACTTTATGAGCAAAAGACTTACTATCATTTTTCTTATAATCCATTCTCATTTCCTTAATGATTTTCAAAGCGCTAAACACCGCCGGAAACATAGATTTTGGAATATAGGCTTTTCTTAATAAATTTCTGACCATAAAGTCCATATTATTGCTGAATAAAATTTTTCTCACTTCCATAATCGGCGTATTAGATAAATAAACCAGTGCATATTCAAAAAACTTCAAGTCACCAATGCAAATTGAGCGAACAACCAAAGAAGAGGTTAATCTGTTTGAGGTATATAATTCATGAATTAACTCTTCAATTTTTTTATCAGAGCTATATTCTTCAGAAATTTTCAAGGTAGTTTTTTCTTTAACTTGCTCCACAATATCACAAGCAATATCATTTGGCAGATTATGAGTTAAGACCAAATGTTTTAAAAGTTCATCAGATAAAGTATGAATAATTTTTTCAATAATAGAGACCGGAAGCTCAGAACGATAGACCATGTTTTTCTTAATACTTTCACTTTCCGGAAATCTTCCAATAATCACATCAAAAGTCTTTTCCTTAATATTTGCACTTTCGTTAGAAACCAAAACCCCAACAATATCTTCCGTACATTTTTCTGCAATATAATGAGAAATATCTTCAGACAAATTTGCTCTCATAGCAACAGCTTTTTGTTTATTGAAATTTTGAGAATCAATAATACTTTTAATGTCATCATCAGACAAATCTGCATAATATTTTATAAAAGGAATAGAAACAGAGTCAATATCATTAACCAAATTTACAACAATATCTTTAGGTAGATTGCGGCTGTTTTTAAGGCTTTCAGATAAAGCTTCTCTGACTTTTACTTCCACATCTTGGATCAAGATTCTAAAAATATCTTCAGCCAATTGCAAGGCTTGTCCGGAAATAGACTGACTTTGATATAAAGACGCAACTTTCTGTGCAGTCACAGATCTGTTTTCTGCATTTGGATTTTGGGAGAGCTTTGTGATGTCATTTTTACTTATTTTATTATTCATTGAACCCACCTAACCTTCAACACATTATAACATTGTTTTTCCTAATATTTTATTAATTTTTTATGACATCTGCTTTTTTTATTTGCAAAGGGAGCTGATAAACAAGCTTTGATGCATCTATATTCACCATTTCATAAAATGTTATGGTATAATCAAGCAAACCAATAAAATTGTTTTTAGGAGAATACAAAACAAAAGAACTGGCCAAAGAGCGCCCGTCAATAATTTTTCTCCGATAACGCATATCTGCACGCAAAACCTTCATAGAGTCATAATTCAAATTAGAATTTATTTTTATGGCAAAAGAGAGCATACTTTCATATAAGGAAGAAAATTGTTTTATCCGATAAGACAAATCTTCTTTTTCATCTTCAGGAATCAAACCCTGATTAGAGTTCCATGCAATTTCTCTATAAAGAGCATTTCCTTCCTGAGCCAAACGAGAACTTCCCCAATTTGTTTCAATTGCGGCAATACCAATCAAAATAGAAGGAGGAATAACATCGATTCTTTCAAGAAGTTTGTTAATAATTCTTTCTATGCGTTCTTGCCCTTTTAGTCTGGTAAAAAAGTCATATTTTTCAGCTGTTTTTTCCAACCAAAAAATTTGTTTATCATCAAGTTTATTGTTTTTGATATATAATTTTTGAATTTCTAAAAGTTGATATCTCTCTTGCAAAATTGTTTCATTCACTTTCAAAGCAAGAGGAGACAAAATCTGAATAAAAAGCTGATTACGCTCATTTTCATCTTTAACAGAAGAAAAATCTTCGGGAAGTCTGGTAAGAAAAATTGCCGGAATTTGGTAATTATCTTTTGGGATATAAGCAAAATAATTATTTTGTTTATATATTTTTTTCAATTGAGAAACGCTAATTTTATCAAAATACAATCCTTCATTTTTTTGAGGCATAACCCCTTTTTCTGAATAAGCATTTTCAATATTCAGAAAGGAGAAAACAAAACAAAAAATGAAAGCAATATATTTTATGATTTTTCTCCCTCTTTTTTTGGACTAATGCTCTTAACTTCTTTAACTTCGGGAATATATGCTTTAAGAGTTTTTTCAACGCCTTCTTTTAATGTAACCAAAGCATAAGGACAACCGGCGCAATTTCCCTGCATTTCGACATAAACAACACCTTCCTCAAAATGCCGAAAAACAATATCACCACCATCTTGTTTCACGGCCGGACGAATACGCGCATCTAACAATCCTTTAATTTTTGCAACCACGTCCGTTTCATCAACTTTATCAGACCAGTCCACAAGCGTTTCTTCTCCCAACGAAATATGGTCCAATATTTCAGCCAATATTTGAGGTTTCAAATCATTCCAATCATATTGAGGCAACTTGGTAACACAAATTAATTCATCGGTAATAAAAATAGACTTTATACCGCCAATATCAAAAATTTTTTCAGCCAGAGGAGATTTTCTTAAAGATTTTGCATCAATAAACTCAGCTTTTCCCGCTTGCAACAATTTTACGGGAGGAAAAAAATTCATCACATCTTTATCTGTTGTCTGTTGCGTATCAATGCGCATTTTTATCCCTCTTTGTTTGCAACTTTAAGACAATATTTTTATTCAAACTTTTGGCTTTTTCCATATAATAAGCCAAGTATAATAAATGATTTGCAGAAATCAAGCTGTTTAATTCTGCATTACGAATGTATAAAGCATCTAAATTCACGGCATTTTCCAAGGCTTTCAAACTTTTGGTCCATGCAACATAAGCATCATATTGCACCAAAATATCTTTATAATCATAAGCCAACGCTTGCAACAACAAAAAATAAGCATAAGCTTTTCCCTGATTATAATAAAACAAGTTATCAGCCTTAAAATCAATCCAACCGGCACTTTCTTCCCTGATTTGATTATCTAATTCTTGAATTGAGGCACCAAGACTAAGATTAATTTTTTTCAATACAAAAGCCAAATCTTCAGGTCTTTTATAAAAAAATTGTTCGTCTTTTATCAAAGCTTGATTATAAGCAAGCAAACTTTTTCTGGCTTTTCTATACTGAGTATTTGCGGATGGAACCGGAGCAAAACGGTTTTGAGGAGAAAACATCCAAACTGTGCCGTCATATTTTAATAAATATGCTGCTTTTTTTAAATTTGTATTTTCATTTTTATTTTGAATAGGCGTATCAATTCTTTTTTGCAAACTATTTATCACCAAAGAAGTTGCATTCATCATTCCAAGCTGAAAACTTGGCATATTATCCAAAAAGTAAGATGGATAAAAAAACGGAGAATTTGCGGTCCAAAGCTTTTTATTAACTTCTCGATTAATAATATAAGATGCCATATCAACCGTAGCTGATTGTTTTGAATCAGCTAACTTAATTTCATATTCGGTATTTTTATCAATATGATGAACAAACCATCCGCCCAAAGGATAATACAGCGCAACAAACAAAACAAAGCCGGCCAACAAAAAATGCCACCACGAACTCAAAAAACGAAGAAATTTATCAAAAGAAAAGTTTGTTTTATTTACTTTTTCTTGCAATAAACTTTTTATATTATCAAAGTATTTTTTTAACATTTTTACGGCTCTTTTGAATAAATATTTTCAAAATTTCTTCCAAGCTTCTGACTTTAAATACTTTAGCTGCAATCAAAAAACTTGCAAGACCTAACAAGCACAAACCCACAAGAATTAAAATTTTTTGCCAATAAATCAAGTCCAGCCAATTTTGACAATAAGAATGAAGATTTTTTTGTGCAAGTAAAAGAATAACGCCCATAAATAAAGAGCTCAAAATAATTTTCAAAAATTCTTTTACAAGGACAAAATCTATTTGCCAATAATTTCTTTTATACAACCCTCTCAAATATTGATATAAAGAGACATAAGATGCCAAAGAAGTTGCCACGGCAACTCCCACATGACCAAAAGGCTTCATTAATAAAAGAGAAAAACACAAATTGGCAATAAAAACAATTATACTATATTTTACCGGTGTTTTGGTATCTCCTCTGGCAAAAAAGTTAGGTGTCAACGCTTTAACCAAAACATATGAAGGTAACCCAAAAGAATATGCAATCACAGCCAAAGAAGTCATTTCTGTTTCAAAAGAACCAAATTTTCCGTGTTGGAACAAAATATTAACAATTGGAGTACTTAAACAAATTAAGGCAACCGCAGACGGAATAGCCAACAAAGCGCCATATTCACAAGCTTGTGTCTGAATCCGCTTTGCTTCTTGTATTTTGTCTTCTTTAATATGTTTAGACAATATGGGTAATATCGCCACGCTAATAGCCGCTCCCACGACACCTAAAGGAAGTTGTTGGAGTCTATTGGCATAATAAAGCCAAGATATGGCTCCGGCACCAACCAAAGAAACAATAATAGTATCCACAACCATATTTATCTGATAAATTCCGGCGCCCAAAATTCCGGGAGTGATTCTTTTAAAAAGAGTTTTGATTTCGGGATCTTTCATAATTTTTGCAATTGATTTTTGCGGATAAATAACCACATCTTGTTTTTTTAGGAAATAAGCCAGCCATATAATTTCTAAAAAACCGGCAAAGGTCACACTAAAAGAAATACCATGAGCAGGAGTCAAGCCAAAGGGAACAAAAATAAAAACGGCAATAGTCATCATAATATTTAAAATGACCGGAGCAGCCGCCGGCGCAGCAAACTTGCCCAAAGAATTAAGTATACCTGATTGAAAAGAGACAATAGATATAAACAACAAAAAAGGGAATGTTATTCTAGACAAATCAACGGCCAAATCAAAAGCTTGCAGATTTTTAGGAAAACCGGGAGCCATAACCTGAACCACATAAGGCATCAACACTTCCATAAACAACACAAAAACAGCCAAAATAACTGTTAAGGCAGAAATTGCTTTTGCTGCAAACAACACAGCTTTATCCTTACCTTCAGCAGATAATTTTTGCGACACCATCGGAACAAAAGCAGATGTAAAAGCCCCTTCCGCAAAAAGACTCCGGAACAAATTTGGCAATTTAAAAGCAATAAAAAAGGCATCGGCAATAATACCAGCACCCAAAAATCTTGCCAAAACCATATCCCGAACAAATCCGGTAACGCGGCTAAGGAGTGTAAAACTGCCAAAAGTGGCTATTGATTTAAATAAAGACATTTTATTAACCTGATTTTGTTTATTTATTGAATTTTAAGTATTCTATTATATAAATATACTTAAGGCGAGAAAAAATCTCAGGTTATAAAATGAATTTAACTTTTATTTTGTGCTTTTTTTCCGTTTTCGGGTTGACAAATAAAAACAAACTTGCGATAATAGACAAAAGATAATAAAAGTTCATTTTAAGGAGAAGTTTTATGAGTGATGATTTGTTAAAAAATTTTTTTGCAAAAGGCAAAGTAAAAGCCTTTCAAAAAGAAGGTGAAGATCTGTCAAAAACAGCCAAACGTGTAGCATTTAGCCGTTTTTCTGATTTTTTGAGCAAACCTGTCAAAAACATTTCAGGGAATGATGAATTTATCAACACTTGCAAACAAATTGCAAAAGAAATGGGAATTGAAATCAAATTTTCTCCCAACAACATGCAAAATATAATCAGCAAAGGCCAAGAGCGCTAATTTTTTTGTTTTTGAAGACTTCTCCATTATGTTAATAAAATTTCCCTTCCTTTCGGAAGGGTTTTTTGTTGCTTTTTTTTATAAGACATGATAGTTTTTTGTCTAACAGTAAAATTATTAAATTTTTTATATTATGAACACACAAGATTATTTTGAAAAAAAGAAACAAGAAACAACAAAAAGTTTTGCGTTTTTTATTGAACGTGTTGCGCATGGCCCAAACACTCCGTATGGAATTGACTTTGCCAAAAAACACTGTTTAGAAGATGTAACAATTGTTGTATTGCCTGGAACAACATCAGGAAAAAACGCTCTTAAAGAACATAACGGCTTGTTAAAAAGAGTAGATGATTTTGTTTTTCAATCTCATTCTTTTTCCAAACAAAATGTTCATGTTTGTTGTGCTGTTTGTCATTATGGAAATGCTTTTGATTCTGATGTAGCAAGAAAACTTTTGCATTTATATTACACAGAAAACAAAACATATCAGCAATATATGGAAGTAATGGAAGAACAATCCAGACAAGAATATATTATGCCTCAATATGTAACAGATATTTTTAATGAAATTTTTTATCCGAGACTTTTTGATGAAAACAATCAATTTCTTCCTTTCACAAAAGCCTTGAATCGGATTCGAAAATTAATATTTGTAACATTTTGTCATGGTGCGTACACAATGATAAAATTGGAAGAGAGCTTGTCAAAACAGCTTTCAACAAGCCCATACTCACCTTCACAAATAGAAAATTTATTAAAAAGTCTGGTTGTTTTGGCATATTCTCCAGATTGTCCGCTTGGCCTTTCACAAATGCAATTTATATCTTTTGCATCTGCAGCAGATTTAACAATCAAGCATGACAACGGCTTTATTGATTATGTTCATCGAGGTCTCTTTGTTGAAGATTTTGGCTTGTGTTATCTGCCAAAAAAATATGGAAATGTTTTTTACTGCGCTCAATATTCTCAAAATGGCGTAGAAGGAAACCCTCGTGTGTTGCAAAGAATAGACCCTGAAGAATGGTATAAAAATTTGCATAAAGATTCTGCAGAAGAACAAAAAGATTTGCACATTTCAGAACATGGTTTTTTAGGATTTATTCCCCATGCAAAAATGAGCAATGCCGCAATAAAAATGCAGCAAATTGGTTGTAGAATATTAAAAAACGCAATTTTAAACGCCATTTCAAAAGATTATAAAACTCTTTCAACATTTGAGCTTTCCGCTTCAAAAATAGAAGATGAATTAATTTTCTTAAAAGCAAAAATAAAAGGAGGTATTCTCTTATTAAAAAAAGCTTTATGGGAAAAGAACCCTCAGAAAAAAAGCTTTGCTTCTAATGTGAAAATTGCACGCATAGATTAAAAAAAGGTCGGAAAATTCCGACCTTTTTTATTTTTATTATTCAGCAACATCAATTTTTTGACGTTTACGTTGCAACGGATCCAAAATACGTTTTCTCAAACGCAAACTCTTAGGTGTTACTTCCAATAATTCATCTGCTTGGATGTATGACAAACCTTGTTCCAAAGTAATTTTGCGTGGAGGAATAAGGTCAATGGCATCGTCTTTTCCGGCTGCACGAATATTGGTTAATTGTTTAGATTTTGTCGGGTTAACTTCCAAATCATTTGGTTTTGTGTGTTCACCAATAATCATCCCCACATAAACAGGTGAGTTATGTTCAATAAACATCGGACCACGGTCTTGAAGTTTCCACAAAGAATAAGCCACGGCTGTTCCTGCTTCTGAAGAAATAAGAACACCGCAACGACGTCCTTCAATTTCTCCTTTATAAGGTTCATATCCTTTAAAGCTGCGGCTCATCACACCCGTACCTCTGGTATCGGTCAAAAATTCAGAGTGATAACCGATCAAACCGCGAGAAGGAGCATTAAAAATCAAACGAACTTTGTTACCGATTTGAGAAGGAATCATATCTGTCATTTCCGCACGGCGAGAACCTAATTTTTCAACCACAGTACCGGAAAATTCTTCATCCACATCAACAACAACTTCCTCAACCGGTTCCAACAAGTTTCCATTTTCATCTTTATGCATCAACACACGCGGGCGAGAAATAGATAATTCAAAACCTTCACGGCGCATGGTTTCAATCAAAACGCCCAATTGCAACTCACCACGACCGGCAACTTCAAACGAGTCGGTAGATTCTGTGCGAGAAATTTTCAAGGCGATGTTTCCTTCAGCCTCTTTACACAATCTATCCCAAATCATACGAGAAGTTACCTTATCGCCTTCACGACCGGCTAAAGGAGAGTCATTAATTGAAAAAGTCATCGCCAAAGTCGGAGGATCAATCGGTTGAGCCGGAATGTGCTTTTCAACTTCAAAAGCACAGATGGTATCGGCCACCGTACCTTTAACAACACCGGCCACGGCAATAATATCTCCGGCATGAGCCTCTTCCAAAGCTTCTCTGTTCAAACCGCGATAAGCCAATATTTTGCTGATACGCACACGTTCAACTTCTTTATCTTCAGCATTTAAGACTTTAACGGTGTCATTAACTTTAAGTGTTCCGGATTGTACTTTACCTGTGAGCAAACGACCAACAAACTTATCTGCTTCCAAAGTAGTAGCCAACATTGAGAATGGTTTATCCGGTTCGCATTTAGGTTCAGGAACATAAGAGCAGATGAGTTCAAACAAAGGTGTTAAGTCTTTTTTCTCATCATTCATATCTTTAACAGCCCAGCCGTTTCTGCCAGATGCATATAATACAGGGAAGTCTAATTGTTCATCATTAGCATTTAAGCTGACAAACAAGTCAAAAATTTCATCCAAAACTTCATCAACACGAGCATCGGGTTTATCAGCTTTGTTAATAACAACAATGGGTTTTAAGCCGAGTTTTAATGCTTTTCCGGTCACAAATTTGGTTTGCGGCATGGGGCCTTCGGAGGCATCTACGAGCAAAACAACACCATCTACCATAGATAAAATACGTTCAACCTCACCACCAAAGTCAGCGTGTCCGGGAGTATCTACAATATTAATATGTGTACCATGCCAGTTTACGGATGTACACTTTGACAAAATGGTAATACCTCTTTCACGTTCCAAATCGTTACTATCCATAACGCAGGTTTCAACTTTTTGGTTGTCTCTGAAAGTACCACTTTGTTTCAAAAGCCCGTCAACCATTGTAGTTTTACCATGGTCAACGTGAGCAATAATGGCAATATTTCTCAAATTCATTCAAGTATCTTTCTTTTATTTTATTATTTTTGATTAAAATTCATCACTAAAATAGCAATTTTAATTTTAAATACAAGAACTTAATGCATATAAATTAAGCTCTTAAACCATATTCAATTAATTTTTTTCTGACAAAGCCACGCAAAGAAACCTCCGGTCTTGCGCCATAGTGAGAAATAATTTCAGAAGCGGCAATACTTCCGATAATAGCACAAGTTCCCAAAGAGCGTTCTTGAATGATACCATATAAAAATCCGGCGGCATAAGAATCTCCGGCTCCGGTAGAATCAACGACATCAGAGACTTTTTCAGCCTCAACAAAAGTAATTGTTCTGCCATTAACAACAACAGAGCCTTTTTCACTACGGGTAACGGCAGCAATTTCAATATCAGATTTTATTAATTCCAAAGTATGATAAAGGTCTTGTTCTTCAAACAAGTCTTTAATTTCTTCTTCATTACAAAACAAAATATCAACATATTTTTTGATAATTTTTTTAAATTCCTGACGGTGACGATCCACACAAGATTTATCAGATAAGCTAAAAGCAACTTTGCGACCATGTTTGTGTGCCAATTTGCAAGCTTTAATCATAGCCTTTTGCGCACTATACGTATCCCACAAATAACCTTCCATATAAATAATTTTAGCTGCTTTGATAATATTTTCATCAATATCTGCCGTAGACAATTTTTTTGCCGCGCCCAAATAAGTAAACATAGAGCGTTCGGCGTCTGGGGTTACCAACACAATACTTCTTCCGGTAACAGGACCTTCATTTAAGGTTGGAGTATCAAAGTCCACACCTGCGGCACCGATATCTCTTTTGAAAAGTTGCCCCAACTCATCATCATGAACTTTTCCGATAAATGCGGGAGAACCACCCAAAGAAGCCAAACAAGCCACCGTATTTGCGGCAGAACCACCGCAAATTTCTCTTTCAGGAACCAAATCCTGATAAATTTTTCCGGCATCAAGAGCTTCAACCAAAGTCATGCTTCCTTTGGTCAAGTTTCTTTCCGTTAAAAAACCTTCACCGACTTTGGCCAAAACATCAACAATTGCATTGCCAATTCCAACAACGTCATAATAGGTGTTATCTGATTTTGTGAGCATTTTAAAAAATCCAATAGTTAAACTTACTTCTGTTATTTAATACACTTTTATTAATTCTGCAAGGCAAAATAAAAAAAATAGAAAAGGCTTCTTTTAACAGAAGCCTTTGATTTAATAAGATTATCCAAAAACCTTTTTATCCAGTTTTTCCAGCTCATCAATATAACCTGATATCAATTTCAAGCCCATATTCCAGAATTTTGGATCATTGGGATTCAAACCAAAGGGTTTTAATAGTTTATCATAATCGGTAATGGCTGTTTTTTCCAACATTTGCAGATATTTTTTCGGAAAATCTTTAACGCTGCCGTCTTGACTGACCTGATACAACGAGTTGACCAAGCAATCAGCAAATGAATAAGCGTATACATAAAACGGCAAGAAGAAGAAATGTCCGACTTGAAGCCAGATATATGCCGAATTTTCATCAACATTGACATAAGGTCCCAAAACATCTTTCTGAACTTCTACCCAGATATCTGCCAAGCGCTGCTCAGACAATTCGCCTAACTTTCTTTCTTCATGCGCTTTGCTTTCAAAAAAGTGGAAAGCAATTTGGCGGAAAGCAGTGTTAATCATGTCATTGACTTTGGAGGCAATTAAGCACAATTTGGTTTTATCGTCCTTAATATTTCTCAGCATGGACTGGAAGGTAATCATCTCACCAAAAACAGAAGCAACTTCTTCTGAAGTCATACGTGAGGTTTCGTTCAAATCGCCGTTCTTTTGTCTCAGGCGCATATGGCAACCATGCCCCAACTCATGCGCCAAAGTCAAAACATCATTTTCTTTGCCAACAAAGTTCAGCAACAAATAGGGGTGCTTAACACTGCTCGTACCGGCGGCAAAAGCACCGCTTCTCTTGCCATCACGCGGCGGAACATCAATCCATGCATTTTCAAAAAACGGCAAAGCTGTTTCATAGAGTTCGGGAGAAAATTCTTTATATGCATTCAAAACGGTTTGAACCGCCTCATCCCAGCTATAATGTAAATCTGCTGAAAATGGCAAAGGTGCGTTTCTGTCCCAATATTCAATTTTATCAACGCCCAACCATTTGGCTTTTAATTTATAAAAACGATGGCTGATGTTTTTGTAATTCTCTTTTACTGTGTTTGCTAAAGCATCAACCACTTCATCCGTGACATTTTCACTTAAATTGCGTTCAGATACCGGTTTTTTATATTTTCTTTTATTATCTTCAATTGATTTATCTTTAATCACCATATTGTAGATAAAAGTAAACAAAGGAGAGTTTTCTTTGCTGACGCGGTTTAGCTCCTTGCCGGCTTTTTCTCTGACTTTGGCATCTTTATCTTGCAATAACTTTGAGATTTCGGCATCGTTATATTCTTTGCCGTCAATCACAAACTTTAATCTAGAAGATTGTTCTTCATACAAGCGAACCCAAGCCGCTGAAGATGTGACAGATTTTTCTAACAAAACTTCTTCCACTTCTTCACTCAATTCGTGTTTCTTAAAGCGTAACACTCTTTCAAACCACGGCTTGTAGAAAGAAACTTTTTCATCTTTGAGCCATTCTTTGATTTTCTTGTCCGATAATTGATTGATTTCTAAAGTAAAGAAAACCAATGGTTTGGCATATTCTGTCAAGGCCTCACTGGTATTTTGATAAAAAGCCATAGCCTCACCGTTTTTCATTTGAGTACACATATTTAAATAAGCAAACTCACCCAAAATGGTGCCCAATGTATCCAAATGCTCATATTCAACCAAAGCGTTATACATTTTTTTGGCATCTAAATCTGCCAATTTGCCCTTATATTTTTTGGCAAAATCGGCGGCTTTTTTCTTATATTCAGCTAAGTCTTTTTTTATTTTAGGGTCTTGCATTCCATTGTATAAATCAGACAAGTCCCATGCCGGAAGCTCATTTTGTTTTTTCATTTAAAACATCCTTATTTTGTTGAATATCTTTCATTTCCATAAATTCATTTAATTTTTTGATTTGTTCCATATTCATATTTCGGTCAACATCATTTTCAAAAAAAGCATCTTCAGGTAAAACAGGCTCAAATATATAATTATCCCATGGTGTTTTTTGTTTTCCGTCAAACCACAAAGAAAAACCTTGTTTAATCACCCCTAAATCGCACCAAGAATTTTTCAAAACAGCTTTAATTCCGCAAAGAAATTTTTTTTCTTCAGGACAATTCATAATATTTTTTGCCATTGTTTCGGTGCATGGAATAAAACCTCTTTTTTGTAAATCATATCTGGGAGAAACCAAAACCAATAAGAAAAACAAAAAACCAAACAACAAAATCAAACTGATAAAAAATCCAAACCAATATTCTTTCATAAAAATATAAAGTTTTTTCATTTTTTCAATCTTTCTTGATACAATTTTTCCAAAAGCGCCAATTCTTCTTGAGTATTAGCGGCAGAAGCCTCATAAACAGAACATTCAATAGCACTGCATTTCAAACCTTTTTTCAAAGCAATGCTAACAGCATCTGTCAAATAAAATTCACCGGCGGCATTGTTATCAGAAATTTCATCTAAAATATCAAACATTTTAGCTCCGTCAAAACACATCATACCGGAGTTGCAAAATTTAACGGCTTTTTCTTCATCTGTTGCATCTTTATATTCAACAATGCGTTGCAGCTCACCGTCTTTCATAATCAAACGACCATATCTAGCGGCATCTTCAGGCACAAATCCCACGCAAACCACGGCATAACCTTCACGACGTTTTTGCAAAATTTTTTCAATTGTCTCAGTTGTATAGAGAGGTTGGTCGCCAAAAATAACCAAAATATCACCCTCAAATCCTTTTAATAAATCTTTTGCGCATTTAACGGCATGCCCTGTTCCCAATTGCTTGTCTTGAACACAAGTTTTATAAGGAGCAACTTCTTTTTTTACCAAATCGCCCTCAGGTGAAATAACTGTAATAATTTCAGACACGCCAGCTTTTTCCAAAGTATTAATAATATGTTTGATCATAGGTTTTCCACACACAGGCATCATCACTTTAGGCAAGTCAGATTTCATTCTTGTACCTTTACCGGCACCCAAAATAATTGCAGCTATTTTTTCACTCATTTTAAATCCTTTCTTTTATAATATATTAATGAATATGAGTTTATTCTAGCAGAGGTATAATTTTTATTAACAATAAAGAGACTTTTATGAAAAAACTTTTTTTTGCAATATGTTTCAGCATATACAGTATATCTGCCCAAGCTGAAGTTCGCGGAGTTTTAGACTACAACCAAGCACAAACACAAGCCCACTCCCTAAGTTTGGAAGAGCAAAACAGCATCATGAGAGAAAGACAAAAATTTTATCAAATGCCTGCAGAAGAAATGCGTAACTATTTGCAAGAAAGATTAAAAAATGTCGTAGTAACCAAATTTGATAATGAAGACGGCTTAGGTGGTAGCGGAGCAATGAGTATTGAAAAATCACCTGAAGCCAAAGAAATAGAAAAACAAGCAAATAAAAGTTTTTTTGAAAGAGTTTATGATAATGCAATGAATAGTGTTATCAATTTATCAAAACCACGCCCCAAAGCCCCCTTATATTCTGAAAATAAAAAAATATTACCTTCTGCGGCAGAAAAAGCTTTATACCAACAAATACAATCCATGCAAAACCAACAAACAAGCGGTCCTGTGATTGAAACAACTCTTCCGCCAAACAACACAAAAGTTTTGATTCCGGCAATGGAACATATCCCTTATTACTTCTCGCAAATAGAAATTTTACCCGATTCTTTAGGCAAGTTTACAGACACAATTGTTGTTGTTGCCAATAATGAAAAAATAAAAAACGGGTTAATCAGAGCCTTTCCAAAATATATAATCAACCGAGAAGGTGAACGCCAAAAATTATCTTATAACATTATAGATGTAAAAATAAATGAAAAATCAATACCTTACAAAATTATTGATAGAGGAAACTATATTTTCTTTGAGCCTAAATACAACACACCGTTAATTCCGGGTGTGTACCAATTTTCTTTTGAATATACCATCAACAATATCATATTAAGTTATGAAAACTTTGATGAATTTTATTGGAACATAAACGGCAATATTTGGAATATGGTCATAGCCAGAATGGGAGCAGCCCTCTCCTTACCTGCGGGAACAGAGCCGCTTGGTCAAGTTGCATTATCCGGATATGTTGGTAATTGGAATGAAAATAATGTTGAATTTTACAGCAATTCCAACCAAAAAAACATCATAGGTTTGCAATCTAAAAAACCGTTATTTATAGGAGAAAGCGTCAACCTTATCTTATCTATTCCCAAAGATATGGTAAATATAACCTCATTTAACGGAAAATTATTAAATTTCATCAATCAATATGGCAATATTCTTTTTGCCTTCATTGGTTTTTTGGTCATAGCCATATCTTATATTCTTTCCTGGAGAGATTTTATAAAAAATCCGCAAAAATATAACTACAGCTCAAAAAACCCATATTTAATGCATTATGTTATTGAAAATAAAATAGATTTAAAAAATTATGGCATCTTTTTGTTAGAACTATTCAAAAAAAACATCATTGATATTGAAAAAAATGAGCAAAATATATTTTTAATAAAAAGAACAGACAATTTTGCAAGCTTAAACAAAAATGAAAAAAAAGCACTTTCTTGCTTGTTTAACAACCATGAAGCAACTCTAAATATAAATGATAACAATCAAGAAAAACTAAAATCATCAACCTTTTTTGTTATAAAAAACATAAAAGAACAAATTTTTAAATTCAAATTAAAGTTATGTTATCCTTATTTAGGCTTTGGAATAGCCATGCTTATTTTATCTCAAATTGCAATTGCACTTTTGGAAAACAATTTTAACTATTATTTATCTTTTCTTTTAATTGCAGATATTTTATTTGCCTCATTTATTTATTTGTTTAGAATAAATTTTAAAGAGAAATGGATAAGAATATTTGCCAAAACATTTGCGATTTTTGGATTAGGAAGCACCATATTCTTATTATTGGCTATCATTAATTTAAGCGCTTCAATATTTATATTAGCCTCCGTAATCAGCATAATGATATTTATCAAACAAACATTTACAACCAATGTGTTATTAAAATTCTGCGCAGCAAAAGCCAATGAATTAATAAAAATGTATAAAGAAAAAAGAGAGACTTTCTCTATTGGTAATGAATTTTTCCGAAACCAAACCCTAATTTTTGCCTTAAACTGTGAAGATTTGTATGATAACGAACAATCAAAAATACCTTTAATCAATAAGATCATAGAAAAGATTGAATAAAAAAAGCCTTCCGGCTTTTTTTTATTGCTCACTTTGTTTTTTATAGACATAGCAAAAATATTGATACATATGCGTTACAAAAGATGTTTTTAATATGGCATCAAAAAATATAACCATATTAATTAAAGCAGAAAAACAAAGTTTTATAATAAAATTATCTGTTTTAAAAACCAAATAAACATTTCCAAGCAAATTCAACACTATCAAAGAAGGCAACGCCACAACAACAATTCCTAATACAATTTTTGTAATATTTCCTTTTGTTAATTCAAAAGATAATTTCAAATTCATGTTTTGATTATCTGTGGCAATTGCAGGAAAAATCAATAAAAGCCTACTGCTGTAAACAAGCAAAGCCAAACCAACCAAAACACCCAAATTCATCGCCACTTGCTTATTTAAGAGCAAATTAAAAATTGTTCCGCACAAAAAAGTAATCAACGCAATACTCAGAACAATCAATAAGGACCAAAAAATATATTTTATTTCTCTTTTGCCAAAATTAAGAGTCATTTCCAAATTTTCATTTAACAAAACTTTTCTAATCAAAGCCACGCTGATAGAAATTCCGGCAATATAAGAAACAAAAATATATCCCCATTTAAACTGATGATTCATACATTGCAAATCATCTGAGGTACACAAAGTCTGAAAACCGGCAACACAATCAAATAAAACCACTAAAAGCAACCATAACACACACATTTTTGCCAAACTGTCTATATGTGCAAAAACATAAGCAAAACTTCTATTAACGGCCTCACCTAAAGGAAGATTAATTCTTTTCATTTTTTTCCTCATTAAACAAATAATTATACTGAAAGATAATGTTATTAAACAGCATCATTGCAGAAAAAACAAAGACCCATTCATACAAAATTTCAGAAACAAAAACAGAATACCAATTAACATTTTCAGAAGCGATTCTGGCTTCATGCAAAACAGAACTCAAAAAGAACAAACCAATTGTTAAAACAAAGAAAAAACCAAACAAAATTCTTCCTTGATTTCCGGCTGTTTTTTTCCAAACATCTTTTAAGGGCAATCTTTTATGCTTAAAAACAACACACCCAAAAATCGGATAAAATCTAATATATACAAACGGAGAAACAATAAACAAAAAACAAATGGCAAAAATCAAACTTTCAATCTGCCAATTTGGATTAGGAACGCGATAATATAAAAACAAGAAAGCCGCCAAAGAAAATATATTTAAAAACAAAGCCAACAATATTTGAGCATAAAAGACCAAATTTCTTTTATCTAATTGAAGAACATCTCTCCAAGCAGAAGCATTGTTTAATTGTTTCAAGTCAAACCACTTTAAAAAGACAAAGCTCAAAACAAAAATTTTAAATAAGATAAAAACAAACAAAGCACTTGCGGAATTAGAACAGCTTAATTCCGAACTATAAGAACAATTTATCGGAAAATTTAAAATTATTGCCATCAAAGCAAGAACTAAGCTGGCAGAAAAGCTCAAAGCAAAAAATAATTTTAAATTATCAAACAACTGATTTATAGGAGAAAACAATAATTTAAATATGGGCAATTTTTTTTGTTTTGGCTCTGAAGCAGGAGCTAAAAAACCACCTTTCTGAAATAGGCGATTATCTCTAATCTTTTCCTGTAATTTTTGCAACATTTTATTGAGCATATTAAATCTCCTTAATTGTTGTTACTCCGGATATTGCTCTTATTTTACTCACAACATCATTAGCAAAAGCATAACCTCCGGCCAATTCTATTCTCACATCCCAATCAGGTATTTCAGGTTTTATATAAATTTTGTTCACACCGTTCATATCTTGTTTTAACACATCATGCACAAGCTTAACGGCGCTTTTATCATTAATATAAATAATCATACCATTGGCCACATTTGCAATTGCCTGATCAAGCGTTTCAACCATATTCACCATAGTTCTTGGTTTTAGTTCTTCATTTTCTTTACTGATGGAAACACTCACCAATAACGGAAAACCGGAATTAATAACATCTTCATATTTAGCCAAGCCATCAGAAAACAACAAACACTCAAAGTTACTTGTTCCGTCAGAAAGCTCCAAAAAAGCATATTTATTACCGGATTTACTAATCCTTTTTTGAAAAGAGGTCACACAACCGGCCAATTTAGCTCTGATATTATCCCCTACTCTAACATTTGCATAAACTTCTCCGGCAGGTTTTACGCCCAACTTTTCCATACCTTCTTTATAAGAGTCCAACGGATGAGCAGAAATATAAAAGCCAATAGCCTCCGCTTCTACTTTCAATTTTTCCAACTCCGGCCAATCCGGCTTGTCTGCCAATTTAACCTTGGTATGCAATTCTTCTGTTCCGAACAATGATGCTTGAGAACTGGTTTTAAGCTCGGTTGAAGAATAAATATGCTGGATAATGGTTTCAATATTGGCAAAAATCTTACCTCTGTTTTTTTCCAAACAATCAAAAGCGCCAGCTTTAGTAAGTTGTTCCAACTGGCGACGGTTAATTTGTTTAAAATCCGTCCGATGAATGAAATCAGATAAGTCTTTATACGGACCGTTCTTTTTTCTTTCTTCCACAATACTTTGCATATTAGCCGCGCCCACACCTTTTATGGCTCCCAGCGCATAACGAATATTTCCGTTTTCAACCGCAAATTCTGCATCTGAGTGATTAATATCCGGCGGCAAAACCTTAAAACCAAGCTTTTTACATTCTTCTTTATAAATTTGCAATTTATCAACATTGGTCATATCCAATGTCATCACGGCACACATAAACGCAACCGGATAATGCGCTTTTAAATACGCTGTTTGATATGAAACAAGAGAATACGCCGCCGCGTGAGATTTATTAAAACCATAAGACGCAAACTTTTCCATCTGGTCAAAAATTGCCGTTGCGGTAGCTTCGGGGATTCCTTTTTTCAAAGCACCTTCGGTAAACATAGCGCGTTGCTTTGGAATTTCATCGCGCATTTTTTTACCCATCACTTTACGGAGTTTATCCGCACCGCCCATAGTATATCCACCCAAAACCTGCGCAATTTTCATAACCTGTTCTTGATACACCATAATACCGTAGGTTTCGCCCAAAATCGGTGCCAAATCCGGATGCAAATAGGTAATTTCTTCTTCACCGTGTTTACGTTTAATATAGGTTGGAATGTTATCCATAGGCCCCGGACGATACAAAGACACAATAGCGATTAAATCTTCAAAACGGTCAGGTCTGATTTGTTTGTGAACATCTTTCATACCCGGAGATTCAAATTGGAACACAGCAGAAGTATCGCCTCTAGACAACATTTGATAAGTTTCTTTATCATCAAGCGGAATATTATCAATATCTAAATCTATTCCCTGACTAATCTTAATCCAGTCTACCGCTTTTTTAATAACGGTTAAGGTTTTCAAACCCAAAAAGTCAAACTTAATTAAGCCGGTTTCTTCCACAAACTTCATATCATATTGTGTTACCGGCATATCTGCCTTAGGATCTTTGTACAAAGGTACAAGCTCATCTAACGGACGGTCACCGATAACCACGCCGGCCGCATGCATACCAGATTGTCTGTACAAGCCCTCAAGCTTCATACCAATATCAAAAAGCTTGTTTATCTGCGGGTCATTTTGGCGCATTTCTTCCAACTCGGGAACTTGCTCCAAAGACTCTTTTAAGGTTGGGTTTTTACCTTGAACCCCAGGGGGAATCATTTTAGAAATTTTATCTGCCTGAGAATATGGCATTTGCAACACGCGTGCAACATCTCTAATCACGTTTTTGGCTTGCAATTTACCATAAGTAATAATTTGCGCCACATGGTCAAAACCATATTTGTTTTGCACATATTCAATGGTTTTGTAGCGGTTTTCTTGGCAGAAGTCCACGTCAAAGTCAGGCATATTTACACGTTCAGGGTTTAAGAAACGCTCAAACAACAAGTCTAACTTCAATGGATCCAAGTCGGTAATTTTTAAAGACCAAGCCACAATTGAACCCGCACCGGAACCACGCCCCGGTCCCACCGGCACACCATGACCTTTGGACCAACGAATAAAGTCTGACACAATTAAGAAATATCCGGGGAAACCCATTTTCTTAATCACGTTTAACTCATATTCCAAACGCTGATAATATCTCTTGTCTATCTCTTGTTTTTCTTCTTCGGTCATGCCCTCATAATAAACATGAACCTTCATTCGTTCATTTAAGCCTTTATAGGCTTCTTCGGTAATAAATTCATCTTGAGTTCTGCCATTTGGACACTCAAAAATAGGCAATAGAGGATCAACTTTTTGAGAGATAAAATTGCAACGCATGGCAATATTAACCGTGTTTTCAATAGCTTCCGGAATATCTTTGAAAAGTTCAATCATTTCCTCTGCGCTGCGCAAACGATTGTTCGGAGAAAAGCGTCTTCTGTTTTCATTGGCCACATATTCACCTTCTGCAATGCAGATTAAGGCATCATGCGCCTCGTACATATCCGCATTCATAAAATAAGCTTCATTTGTTGCCACAAGAGGAATATTGTATTTATATGCCCAATCAATAAAAGTATCTTCGGTTTTCTTTTCTTGTTCCAGACCAATACGAGAAATTTCCATATAAAAGCGATTACCGAAAATCTCATGCAATTTAACAATATTGGCTTCGGCTTCTTCTTTACGGTTTTCAAGGAGCAAACGTCCGGCTTGGCCTTCCCAACCACCGCTCAAACAGATAAGACCTTCATTTAATTCTTCCAAATCACTCATTTTAAGTTGAGCGCGTTCTCCTTTGGGTGGATTATCCAAATAAGAGCGTTTCATCAAATGCATTAGGTTTTTATAACCTGTTTCATTCATCACCAAAATAATAAGTTTGTCCGGTTCTATGATACGTCCTTTAGATTTCAGCACATCATCGGCGTCTGGATTGCGCAAAAAAAACTGTGTTCCCAAAATTGGTTTAACACCTTCATCTGAAGCATATTTTGACAAAGCTTTTCCGCAAAAAAGATTAGCAGTATCCGTAATGGCTATGGCCGGAATATTATTATCATGCAGATAATGTATCAGCTTAGGCACAAGAATAGCACCTTCAGATAAAGAATAAGCAGAATGAACGCGCAAATGCACAAAAGCCGGTGCAGACATATAACCCCTTTTCCCTAAAACAATTTTTTCAAATTATATCAAATTTCTTTATATTAACAACACTTAAATTTTGCTTATCCTCTACCTTAAACCAAAGCTAAAAACTTAATAAAAAAAACTAAGGTTTTGTCAGAAACACAACCATTTCGCAACAAAACCTTAGTAAAGATATAAAAACAAAATACACTATCTTGCAGATATAAGAGACATTGAAGATATTGTATCACCCATACCCACAAGCGTCACCGGTTTTTCAATCAAAATTGTCGGCAATGCAATAACATCAAAACCTTCATAAGTAGAAATACCTGTTTCAAGTAATTTTTCATCACCAATAAATTGAGCCAAATCAGCAAGCTCTTTCAAACCAACATCAGAAACTTCTTTACCTTGAGCCCAAAGCATATTTTCTTTAGCGTTAACATGTCCTGTGCCGGCTTTTCCGGCGGCAACGGTTGCCGCAACCATCATACCGTTTAGGTTTTCTTGTGGAGAAATTTTGGCATTTTTATCTTGAATTGTTATATACAAACCAAACATATGCAACTGTATTCTAGGTGTTTTGATTGCTTGCTTAATCTCAAGCAAAGCCTTGAACATATTCACACTATGTGTATCTTCTTCACAAATTTTTGCCAAATTTTGTTGCCCGATAATTTCCAAAACATCAATTGTTTCACGCTCATTAACACCAACAGAATCAACTTGCGGCGCAATTGTTTCAACAATAGCTTTACGCACGGCCAAATCTTGCGTAGAAGCAATTTCCAAATGCACGATTGTTCCGTTATCTTTCCAAATTTTGAGCATTGGCAAAACACTTTTGGTCAAAGTCACACCGTCATTATTTTCGGTTAAAGCATGAAAACCGGACAACACCATATAATTAAGCTTATTTTTCTCTGCAGCTTTAACAAAGTTTTCATCCATCACCAAATATAAATTCAAAGGATCATAAGTAGCAATAAAACGATTAGATTTAGGACAAACAAATTCTTCATTTTCCAGTTTAATAACATCACCTTTATCAAACTCAATAATCCAGTGAATCAGAGGGATATCTGTTTTTCTGTCAATTTGATAAGCGGGTTTTTCATTTCCGTTTTCATCAAAAGACAAAAGATTATTCAAAGGCAAAAATTGGTCAGCTTGAAGCTTGGGCAAAGAGTTAGCGTGAGCATACACTTTTTGAACACCGGCCACGGCCAAAACATTGGCGACAATTCCGCCTTGTCCGCCCATTTGCAAGCGGTCATATCCTAAATGTTTGACCATCCAATCATAAACCAATTTATCTTCAGTCAACCATTCTTCAGCAATTCCTTTAGAAAAGCATTTAAAAATTCCTCTTAAGACATCATCGCCGGAGCAAAGTTTTGTTTCTTGAATATGCTTCAAATCAGCCAAAGACATTTTTTGTTGTTGAACCAACTTAACAAAATCAGCCCCTTTAATTTTCAACACGGCATCCACATTTGCATTAAATGCGGTTGCGGCGGAAGAAACCGTCTTAACTTTTTCCAGTGTTTGAGGCACATGAACATATTTTTCTCGCCAATTTTTTTTCAAAGCAACAAAATCTGTCATAACTTTTACTCCTAATTAATCCTCATCATCTTCATTTTCAATTTCGGCAATCTGTTCAGCAATTTCATCAGAAACTTCTGCAAATCTAGGACCTTCAAATTTTTCCAAATAAAGATGCCATTTTTTAGTTGCAAAAGCACCACATTGTTCGCAAACGGCTTCCCATTCATGAGATGCATGACCGCAATCATCACAAACCCAAGCGGCATCTTCATCGCATTGGTCGATTCGTTTGCGCCATTCGGCAGCGGCCTTTTTATTATTATTTCCTTTTTCTTCATAAATAGCCATCAATTCACAAATTTTCTTAGTGCAAGGATTATTTATAATAAACATATCAATCTCAGCTTTAGCCTTTTTCCATAATCCACCTTGAATAGCCAACTCTGCAATAAGCAAATTATTCAAAGAGGGGCGCAATCCGTTAATTTGAGCCAAAGATTCAACTTTTTTAATTTTATCCAACAAATCATCTTCGGGATTAAGAGCCAAATATTCATAAGCCAAAACATCAACCGGATTTCTTCTCCAGGTTTCCATCAAAACATGAGAAGCTTTTCTAATCTGATTATCATTATTTTTATAATAATGAGCCAAAGCAACGGCAGCCGGAACCAAAGTTGGATCTGTATCTAAAGATTGGCTTGCATATCTGAAAAAATTAACATCATCTTCTTTTGCTTTAAATTCATTAGCCATTTCCAACAAAACAATAGCTTTGCTGCGATTATAATTAAACTTGCTGACCATTTTTTTCTTCAAGCCGGCTTCCAATACCTGCAAAGCGCCATCCCAATCTTTTGCCTTTGCGCGGAGTTCAAAAGCGCTTTCAATAACCCAGTACAAATCTTGGCGCAACTCATAGGCTTTATTAACACTTTCCAAAGCTTCTTTAAACTCTTTCTTTTGAGTCTGAGCTTCAACGGCAGCTTTCAAACCAATCAATTGAACATTTTCATTTTTAACCAATTTGGCAGAAAGTTTTTCCATTTTATCAAAATCTTTCTCACCCTTATAAATTTTCATTTTCAAAACATCAATAATAGGGTCATTACCAATAATTTTTTTCAATTTATTCAAAGAAGAACGAGCTTCTTTCATATCACCTGCGGTAATAGAAGTCATGGCTTGCAAAACCAAGAGCATGGAATTATCAAAATCATGACGATTAATAATCATTTTTTCACTAATTTTTCCGGCCAAAACATCAATAGCGGCATTTTCATCAGTATTATCATTAAAGACCGAGGTTCTATAAACTTCTTTAAGCTGAGCCTTTTGAACACGGCGAATAATTCTGGTTATAAAATCTATAACCGCAAAAATAACCAACAAAAAGAGCATGGCTTCTGGGATAGAAAATTCAAAATAAATTTTTCTCCAGCTCACAGCCACCAGACTTGATCTATCCATCATCCATAGAGTAAAAGTAAAGATAAGCCCCAAAAAGATAAATATTGATGTTTTTCTAGTCATTTTTTATTTCCTTTTTAATAAAATTGACCTTCAAAGAAGCCAAATAAAAAACAGATATTTTAGAAACAGCTTCGTCAAAAGCAATTTTTTGTTCTGCCTTTTTCATCCAACCAAGCAAATCTGCATTATTGAGCAAATTTTGATTAGGAAGATATTTAAGTTCTAACACAGCTTTTTTAATATTTCCTGAATTTACCAAAATTTTTATATTATTTAATTGAGAAAAGAAATTTTCATCGGGTGTATTTTGATTTTTTTTCTGAATTTTAATATATTCACCTAACTTATTGTTTAATCTATCTTTCCATGTTTTTTCAGATTCATTTTTATATTTATCTAAAATTTGTTGATAAATTTCAGGAAAAGACTGCATTAAATAAGCCTGACCATACACACCCTCAACACTTGCTTGTTTAATAACCAAAAGAGGTTGCTGAATTTCCGGCGTATCTTGAGCCAATTGATTTAATATTTCTGCCTCATACACAAAACTTCCACCATTTTCGGCACTATTTTTAACCATCATGGTAGCGGTTAACAAGATGGCGCTTTTATCTGTAATTTTGTTCAATTTATCAAGCTGAAATTCAGCCTTATCCAATCTGGTTAACAAGCCCAAAACCACCGCCACATCGGCCTTTGAATTAATAATATTTTGATTAATATTTTCCAAGTTCTCAAAACGCTTTTCCAACAAAGCACCGTCAACTTGATTTTCTTGCTTGTTTTGAATTGCATTGAGCTGCATTTTAAGAGAAGCAACTTCCCTTTGGAGTAGATTTAACTGATTAACTTCTTCTTGTTTTGATTCGTTTGCAAAAACTGCCTCTATTTTTTGCAAAATTTGTGGATTTTTCCAAATACCGTAACCACCAAGAGCAACCACCCCGCACAAAAGAACTGTTGCACCAAACTTTTTTGCAGAATTTTTATTAGTCTTAATCTGCTCTTTTTCAACAACCGTTTTATCTTCAGCCATATCAAAATTCCTTATTTGCTATTTTTATTTTATTAGTGTATATAAATAAAAAAAACTTTCAATAAAAACTGGAAAAAAGTAATGTATGTTTTAGGAATTGAGAGCAGTTGTGATGAAACGGCTGCTGCCATTGTGAATGAAAAAAAAGAAATCATCAGTCAATCATTGTGGACACAAATAGAAGACCACAAAGTTTTTGGTGGTGTTGTTCCCGAAATTGCTGCCAGAGCACATCTGGAACATATTGATGAAATTATCAATCACACACTGCAAAAAGCCAATTTACAACCTGAAGATATTGATGCTTTTGCCGCCTCTTCCGGACCGGGGTTAATTGGTGGTGTGGTTATTGGTGTTATGGCCGCCAAAGCTCTTTGCTTAGCCTTAAACAAACCCTTTATTGCCGTCAATCATTTGGAAGGTCACGCTTTAGCCCCCAGATTGACCGGAGATGTAAAATATCCATATTTGCTTCTTTTGGTTTCAGGCGGACATTGCCAAATTCTTATCGTAAAAGGCGTTGGTGATTTTGAACGCTTGGGCACCACGATTGATGATGCCGCAGGAGAAGCTTTTGATAAAGTTTCCAAAATGCTCAATTTAGGATACCCTGGCGGACCAATGATTGAAAAAATGGCCGAAATCGGAGATGAAGACAGATTCGTTTTACCTCATCCGTTAGCAAATTCGGGGGACTGTAATCTTTCTTTTTCAGGTCTTAAAACTGCTGTTAGAAAAATCATTGAATCATACTCTCCAGACGGTGATATCAAAAACAGCATATTAGATAAAAAAGACACGGCAGATATTTGCGCCAGCTTTCAAAAAGCCGTCGCCGACAGTTTGATTCACAAGCTTGAAAAAGCCATAAAAATATTCAAACAAAAATACCCAGAAGGCAAAGATATTGTAGTTTCCGGAGGTGTTGCCGCCAACACATATTTGCGTAAAAAAATGGCTGCTTTAGCTGAAAATGAAGGTTTGATTTTTTCTGCCCCGCCTATTCGTTTTTGCACGGACAACGGAGTTATGATTGCTTGGGCCGGAATGGAGCGTTTTCAAAAAGGTCTGTTTAATGAATTAGACTTCAAACCAAGACCTCGCTGGCCGTTAGATGAAAACGCCCCCAAAGCGGCCGGAGCCGGAGGCGTTAAGGCATGAGAAACAAACAAGACATTTTAGATATTATGGCCATTTTTCAAGCCAAAGACCCCAACCCCAGATGCGAGCTAGATTACACAAACGCCTTCACTCTCTTGGTTGCTGTTGTCTTATCGGCACAAAGCACGGATAAAGGTGTTAACAAAGCCACCAAAGATTTATTCGCCGTTGCCGACACACCACAAAAGATGGCTGATTTAGGCTTAGAAAAAATAAAAGAATATATTAAAACCATTGGACTATATAATAATAAAGCCAAAAACATTTTGGCCTTAAGCCAAGAACTGGTCAGCAAATATCACGGCATTGTCCCTAAAGACCGCGAAGCTTTGGAAGCCCTCCCCGGTGTGGGCAGAAAAACCGCCAATGTTGTCTTAAATGTATGGTTCAATCAACCTACACTGGCCGTAGATACCCATGTGATGCGCATTTCTCAAAGATTAGGTTTCAGCAACGGGAAAACACCTCTGGCCATAGAACAAGATTTAATGAAGGTCTTGCCGTTGGAATATGTAAAAAACGCCAACCATTGGCTGGTATTATTCGGACGTTATATTTGCAAGGCGCAAAAACCAGATTGCCCTAATTGCCCAATTGCATCTTATTGCCACAGCAAAGACAAAAAACTTTAATAAAAAAAGAGGATTTTCATCCTCTTTTTTTTAACCGTCTTCTAAGTGCAATAAAATAGAAATACTAATAAAAGAAGCCACCAAAGTCGGCGTACAAACGGCTAAAAATGCCGGTATATTTCCACTCAAACCAAAAGCATAAATAAGTTGAGACATAAAATAAACCACAAAACCGGTAGTAATCCCTCCCACAATCAAATACATCACGCCGCCTCTACGATTATTGGGTCGCAAGGCAAACAAAGCGGCCACCAACACCAAAGAACACAATAAGAAAGGAGAAACCAATAAAGAATAAAAACGCATTTTGTGCTTTTGCGCAGAAAAACCTGAAGACTCATAAAATTGAATTATAGCAGGCAAATTCCAAAAAGAAATAGCATCCGGCTCAACAAAATTTTCTTTAATTCTATCCAATGTCAAAGCAGACTTATATTTCAGGCTATTTTTAGATTCGATTGGTTTTCCAGCTTCATAAATCTGCACATCTCGCAAATCAAAATAACCGTCATTTAACTTAGCGGCAAAAGCCTCGTAACGTCTTATTGGTTGAGATTGTCTATCCATCTCCAAAATACTGACATCTCTTAAAAAGACAGAATCTTTACCTTCTTGTCTGGCAGATTTAGCCTGCATCACTTGAAAAGTGTCTTCAGAAACAGCTTCTCTCATCCACAAACCTTTGTCAGAAAACAACACGGCATTAGGATTTCTTGTATCAAAGCGATAATCCAAAGTTTCATAAATTTCATACATTTTAGCGGCAATCGGGTTGACCAAAGCCACATTAACAACACCCACCATAAACACGGCAAACAAAACAGGTGTTAAAAAGCCCCAAATTGATACACCCGCCGCACGGATAATAACAAATTCATTACTTTTGCTCACACGCCAAAACGTAACCATGGAAGCAATCATCATCACAAATGGAAAAACCATATCCATGGTTCTGGGCATTTTTGTCAGACCAATTTGCAACAAAAACCAAAAGGTAACATCTTCACGCCCCGATGCTTTGCGCAAGAGTTCAACCATCTCAAACATCAAGACCACGCCCATCACCATAAAGAGGACGGACAAAAAATTAAAAACAATTTGTTTAGCCAAATAACGGCCGAGAATAGATTTTGGATTCATTTTATTTTAACTTTAATTTTTTTCAAAACACCACAAAATTTATCAAAAATGAATTATTCGTCAAGCATAGATAAATAGCGTTCTATACTATCTGGCAAAATCACCACAATATTTTTTCCCTTCATTTCGGGACGTTGACCAAGTTTAACCGCTGCAAATAAAGCCGCACCGGCTGAAATTCCGGCAGCAACACCTTCCAAACAAGCCACATCTTTAGCCATTTTCAAAGCCTCATCATCGCTTATATCCATTATTTCACTGACCAATGATGCATCATAAAACTGAGGAACAAAACCAGCGCCAATCCCCGGAATTTTATGAGCACCGGCTTCTTTACCGTTCAAAACCGCACTGGAGGCCGGCTCAACACCAACCACATACAAATCAGGATTATATGTTTTCAAAGTAGAAGCCACACCGCTCAGTGTGCCGGAAGTTCCGACCGCAGCCACAAAAGCATCTACATTTCCGGAAGTATCTTCAATAATCTCAATACTGGTAGAAAACCTGTGCGCATCAGGATTCGCTTCATTTGAAAACTGGCTCAATAATATTACGTTTGGATTTTTTTCAGCCAGCATATCTGCTTTAGCCAAAGCACCTTTCATTCCATCTTCGGCAGGGGTCAAAATCACCTCTGCACCCAAATGTCTCATTAACAAGATTCTCTCTTTGGTCATATTTTCAGGCATGGTAATAACCAACTTATAACCCTTAGCAGCGCAAATTCCGGCCAACCCGATACCGGTATTACCGCTTGTGGCTTCCACAAAAACGGTTTCGGCAGAAATGTTATGTTTTTTCTCAGCTTGTTCAATCATCTGCAAAGCCACGCGATCTTTAATTGAAAACAGTGGGTTCAAGAACTCGCACTTAGCCAGAATATTTGCTTTCACATGAAAATGTTTTGCCAAATGAGATAACTTCAGCATCGGTGTTTTACCGACCAATTCTGTAATTGAGTTATAAATTTTTTTCATTTCTGCTCCAAAATAACGCTAAAATGTTTATAAAAGAGAATTAACACTTTTAATAGGAATAACATTTCGTTAGTATTAACACAAAATATAAAAACATCAAACAAAGAAATGAAAAAAAATAAAATAATATTTTATACATTGCTTTTAGTTTTTTTTGCCAATCCGACTTTTAGTGCAAGTTTGGATGAAATTTATCGTGACATAATCAGAGATGACAACAGCGGCTATCTTCCCATATTTGTAAAAAACAGAACAAGACCAGAATTTTTATTTGAAGAAGAAATACAAAAAAGCCAAACACCACCGGCAACTCAAAACACATCACCTGTTGTTAATTTAACCAATGAATATAAAATAAAAGCAGATGCTCTCAAAGCAGAAGAAGAGCAATGGCAAGCCGCATTAACAGCAATAAAAAATAATAACATCACCCCAAAAGAATTAAAAACCTTAGATGACCAAGTTGCCAAAAACAACCCTCAGGCTATTGAAATAAAAGCATGGATGTTTGCCAAAGGATACGGCATCAAACAAGATTTAATATCTTCTTTTATATTATATCGCAAAGCCGAAAAACTTGGTGTTAAAGACGCACTTAAAAACGCAGCTCAAGTATATAAAACCATGACCAGAGAGCAAAGAGAAAGCTTAGCTCAGGTAAAAGAATAAACCTCAGCTTTTGTACATTTCTTTCAAAGCCAGCCAATGGGTATAATTAATTTTTGTTGTTCCGGCAATAATATCTTCAATTTTCACCCAAGCGGCAAAACCGTTTTCAGGCGTTTTCCATTTTTCATCTGAAGAATGAAAACCGTAAGAAGAAGCATCATAAAGAATAAATCTTTGCTCATAAATACAAAAAACACCTTTAGGTTTGGCATCACCGGCATAATAATTGATTGTTTGCAAAAAGTCTTTTTCACCATAATCAAGCATAAAATCTATTCCGGTTTCTTCATAAAGTTTTCTATACAAACAATCTCTGAAATCTTCTTTTCTATCCACTGTACCTCCCGGAAATTCGGGTACTTTAACCAAAGGAGGATACGTCAATAAAACCTTGTTATCCCAGACCAATATGGCAAAATATCCTTTTTGATGCATGGGAATAACATCATCACCGGCATATTTTTTTCTTCCGTATCTATCAAAAAAGATATTACTCATGCAAAGATGCTTCCTTAATCAGTTCATTAACAAAATCATTCAAGCCGGTTTGGCGCACACGTTTCATTCTTTCACCGGAAATAATTTTTTGAATTTTTGTTATTGTTTCTTCCACATTAACATTAACAATAACATAATCAAACTCATTCCAATGGCTCATTTTATCTAAAACCATCCCCATTCTTTTATCAATGAGTTCTTGGCTATCGGTACCGCGATTTTGCAATCTTTCACGCAGTTCTTTAATTGAAGGTGGCAACAAATAAATTGTAACCACATCATCAGGAGCTTTTGCGCGCATTTGACGAGCACCGACCCAATCCATATCAAAGAGCACGTCTTCACCCACATTCAAAAAGCTATCAACTTCCGAGCGCAAAGTTCCGTATCTGTTACCATATTGAGAATCAACAAACTCATAAAAAGCATCTTGTTTCACATATTCATTATATTGCTCATCAGAAATAAAGTAATAATCCACACCGTCTTTTTCACCTTCACGCGGAGCTCTGGTTGTAACGGAAACAGAAAATTTGATATTAGGATCTCTTTTCAAAATTTCTTTAGCAATAGTACCTTTACCCACGCCGGAAGGCCCTTCAATAATAAACATGGCACCACGACGAACTTGTTTTAATTTTTCAATAATTGCATTCATTTTTTTAATCCTATTCAATATTCTGTACTTGTTCTCTGAATTGTTCTATGAGAGTTTTTAACTGCATTCCCAAGTTTGTAAGCTCAATATCGCAAGACTTTGAGCAGGTTGTATTAGCTTCTCTATTAAGCTCTTGGCACAAAAAGTCTAATCTTCTGCCCACGGCCTCATCTTTATTTAACAAATCTTGAGCGGTTAAAATATGGGCTTTCAATCTATCCACTTCTTCCTGAATATCGGCTTTTGCCACATACATGGCCACTTCTTGAGATAACCTGTCTTCAGAAACCGCATGGGACGGATCCAACAAAATTTCCAGCTGAGCCAACAACTTCTGTTTTATTTTTTCAGGTTGCGATTGAGCAATTATTTCAACTTTTTTGACTATATTATCAATATTTGACAGAATATCAAGCAAAGCTTTTTTTATTTTTTTTCCTTCTTCTTCTCTGTCTTTTTTTAGGTTCTTACAAGCATTTTCAAACACAGCCAACAATTGCTTTACCAAAATTGCGGTATCTTCCTCAGAAAGGGATTCATCTTCAAAAGAAAAAACATTTTTTATATTAAGCAAATCTGTTGTTGAGGGTTTTTGCAGTTGATTAGGATAAGTTTCATACAGTTCAATAGCTTTTAATGTCAAAACAGACAAGAGTTTGTCATCAATCACTATCTTTTGCGCAGACACATTAGAAGACAAATCCAAAAACACACTAAAACTTCCGCGGGTAAAATATTTTTGCAAAATTTCTTTACATGCGGGCAACAAAGAAAACTCCAACCAAGACGGAAGCTTAAACTTCACATCCATAGACTTATTATTAACCGTTTTAATTTCCCAAAACCAATTAAAATCAGAATTATTCAGAAGACACTCCCCTTTTTCACGAGCAAAACCGGTCATACTCGCAATCATTTCCTTTATCCTCCTTAAACTTTTTATTAGTATTTGCTTATTATACTTTCCAATCGTTAACAGTCATTTAAGGAAGAACAAAATGCAAAACCGCAATTTAAATATTTTGATTACCGGCGCATCTTCCGGTATCGGCGAGGCTTTGGCCATACATTATGCCAAAACAACCGCCAAAAATTTATTTATCTGCGGAAGAAATCCCGACCGGCTTAAAATTGTAGAAAACAAATGCCGCAACTTTGGTAGTGTTGTATATAGCAAAATTGTTGATGTAACAGATAAAGAAACTATGTGTGAATGGATAAAAGAATGCAATAATATTGCCGAATTAAATCTGGTTATTGCCAATGCCGGTATCGGGGTGGTGAATGAAACCAATCAAGCCATTTATAATACGTTTAATACCAATGTTTTCGGCGTATTAAACACTGTTTTACCAACCATAGATATTTATAAAAATAATATCATCAACAAGAAAAAAGACACTTCTTCTTTAGACCGCTTCATTACCAATATGAAGAATAAAAAACAAGCTTTTTATGTTCCGTTCTGGGATAAAATTCGCTTGAGCAAAAAGGGCAATGAATATTTTCATTTACACAATCACAGTATTGCTATTGTAAGTTCCATTGCCGGTTATCATGGATTGTCTACCTGTCCGGCCTATAGCGCAACCAAAGCCTGTGTCAAAGCTTGGGGCGAGGCTTTACGCATAAAACTCCGCAAAGACGGTATCAACGTCAGTGTCATCTGTCCCGGATTTGTTCGCTCGCGCATTACAGATAAAAACACCTGTCCGATGCCCTATTTTATGGAAGGTGATGTTGCTGCAAAAATCATAGCCAAGGGCTTGGAAAAAAACAAAGGTATTATTGCTTTTCCGTGGCAACTTAGATTCGCCACTTGGTTAGTTTCTATTCTACCCAATTGGCTAAGCGATAAAATTTATGCCAAATTACCAAACAAAGCCTGAGCAATCAGGCTTTTTCTTTTTTGAGTTTTTTTTGCAAATAAAACAAAATCAACAGCCCAGGAAGTGCCATCAGAGTTGTGATGATAAAGAACATACTCCAACCTGTCACTTTCACCAGCGCACCGGAAGTAGAAGCAAGTAAGTCTCGCGCCAAAGACATAAAAGCAGAAAGAAGCGCATATTGCGTTGCCGTATAAGCCGTATTGCATAGAGAAGAAATATAAGCCACAAATGCGGTTGTACTCATTCCACCAGCCAAATTGTCAAGAGAAACCGTCCCCATCAGCAAATATAAATCATTACCGACATTTGCTTGCCAAACATACATCAGTGTTGTCAAACCTTGAAGAACACTTCCGAGATACAAACTTTTGACAATGCCAAAGCGGTTAACAATAACACCACCCAAAATACCACCAATAATGGTTGCCGCCATACCATAAAATTTGGTTACAAAAGCAATTTGTCCTTTGGTAAAGCCCATCGCATCATAAAAAGGCATAGTCATCGGAACCATATAAGCATCACAAAGTTTATAAAACATCACAAAGAGCAAAACAACACACCAAGACGGACGCGTAATAAAATCAGCAATCGGACTTTTAACTGCCGTTTGATAAAAGTTTTTCAGTCTTTGGATAAAATTGCCTTCAAACTTAAGTTTCTGCTCTTTACTTTTCTGCGGTTCTCGAGAACATAAAATCGTCACCATACCCAAAACCGCACCCAAAGCCATGCAAACATAAACTTCATTCCATGTTAAAATGGTTGCCAAAAGCAAAGCTACAGCACCCGAAAATACAGAACCGATACGGTATCCCAAAATAAACATAGCTGTTCCTGCCGCTTGGTCACGGTTATCAAAACTCTCCACACGATAAGCATCAAGAACAATATCTTGCGTTGCCGAAGCAAAAACGGTTAGAAGAGCCAAAAACATCATCAAATAAACAGATTGCTCAGGCTCGACCGATGCCATACTCAAAATGGCTAAAAGCAAAAATATCTGCGAAAAGACAGCCCAACCGCGGCGACGTCCGAGTTTTGAAAATAAAGGAATATTAAATCTATCCACCAGAGGAGACCATAGCCATTTGAAACTATACGGTGTTTTAACCAAAGAAAACAGCCCTATCATCTCAAGCCCAACGCCGGAATCCGTCAGCCACAGAGCCAAAGTTCCGCTCACAAGCAAAAACGGAAAACCGCTGGAAAAACCCAAGCCGATCATCGTCAGCATGCGCCAATCAAAATAAACTGCTAAAGAATTTTTCCATTTTTGAATCATTTTTTCACCTCAAAAATGACCATAACTTAAATAAGTTAATAAATCATAATTTTGCACATGGCTTTTGTTGTTTTTTCAACCCATTATAAAAAATCATAAAAAGTATATTTACAAGCTTTAGATATACTATATATAGTGTTGACCAGAAAACAACAATACACAATATAGAATAACAAAGCAAGGAAAAGATATGACGCAAAATCAAAAAATTACCAAAAGAAATGGTCAAATTGTAGATTTTGACTTAAACAAAATCACTCGTACCGTTGAACGCGCTTTAGATGGTTTTGATTTGGATAAAAACAAACTGATTGAGACGATTCCCTCTTTTTATACCGAAAATATGCCCTCTCAAGAAATTAACAAAGCCCTCATTTTAAGCGCTTTGAATTTAACTTCGGTTTTGGAGCCTGATTGGAAAAACTTTGCCGGTCGTCTGAAAATGTTTGACCTCTATAAGGAAGTTAAAAACTATAGAAAAACCGACAAAGCTGTTCCTTATGATTATGAAAAGTTTTTAGATTTTGCCATTCAAAACAATGTTTATTCATCTGTAATTCAAGAAAAATATTCCAAAGAAGAAATTAAAGAGGCAGCATCTTTCATTCAACCCGAACTAGACTTGGTTTATGATTATGCCGGCGCCAACTTGCTCATCAAAAGATATTTGTGCGAGTTTGATGACCATATCGTTGAACTGCCGCAAGAAATGTTTTTGAGCATTGCATTGTTGATTGAACAAAACGAAGATAAAGCCGTCCGCATGGCTCAAGTCAAAGACACTTATCTCAAATTAGCCGACCGCAAAATCTCTTTGGGTACACCTTTATTAATGAACTTGCGCCGCCCGAACGGCAATTTGAGCTCTTGCTTTATCACCGTTATGGATGATAATCGTGATTCCATTTTTTATGTTATCGACCAAATTTCCGCCATTTCCAAATTCGGCGGCGGCGTGGGTGTCAATATCTCTCGCGTTAGAGCCAAAGGCGCTCGCATCAAAGGCATCAAAAACGCCTCCGGCGGCGTTATTCCTTGGATTCGCATTATTAACGACACCGCTATTGCCGTCAACCAACAAGGCAAACGCAAAGGGGCTGTTACTGTTTCTTTGGATATGTGGCATTTGGATATTGAAAACTTTTTGGAACTCCGCACCGAAAACGGCGACCAACGCATGAAAGCTTATGACATTTTCCCGCAAGTGGTTATTCCCGATTTGTTTATGAAAAAAGTTGAGAATAATGAAAAATGGCTTTTGGTTGACCCGCAAGAAGTCCGCACCAAATATCATCAAGAAATTGCCGACTTATGGGGTGAAGAATTTGAAAAACTCTATAATCAACTTTATTTTGATGCAGAGTTCGGCAATCTTGAAATGTTCAAGTTTGTACCGGCCAAAGAGCTTTTGAAACGCTTGATGAAATCGCAAGTAGAAACCGGCATGCCCTATATTGCTTTCAAAGATACCTTAAACCGTTACAACCACAACAAACATGACGGTATCATTGTCGGCACCAACCTCTGCACGGAATCTCACAGTAACGTTCGTCCGGCTAAATTTGGCAAAAAGAGAATTGAAAACGGCAAAATCATCTCTGAAACTTACGATGGTTTGGTTCACGTTTGCAATCTGGTTTCCATCAACCTGGCAAACGTAAACAGTGATGAAGAATTGGAAAGCATCTGCCAAACTTCCGTTCGCATTTTGGATAATGCCATCGACTTTACACAAGTGCCGATTATGGAAGGTTCTTTGCACAACCAAAGATACCGCACCATCGGTATCGGCGCCATGGGCTTGGCAGACTATTTGGCTAAAAACAACATTCCTTACGTTAACTCTGCCGATGTTGTTGATGACTTGTTTGAAAAAATGGCCATTTACAACATCAAAGCCAGCATCAATGTTGCCAAAAACAAAGGCACTTTTGGAGCATATCAAGGCTCAGATTGGCAAAAAGGCATCATCTTGGGCAAAACCCAAGTTTGGTTCAACGCCAACTCCAAATACAAAAAAGACTGGAATGAAATTTATGAAAACTTACAAAAATACGGCATTCGCAATTCACAAATTTCAGCGATTGCACCAAATACCAGCTCTTCTTTGATTCAAGGCTGCACCGCTTCCGTTTTGCCGATATACAGCAAATTCTTTGTAGAAACGCATGGCAAAGGCAGCATTCCGAACTGTCCGCCATTCATCAAAGACAAATTCTGGTTTTATCAAGAAAATCGCAATATCGACCAAAGAAAAATTGTTGAAATTATGTCTCGCATCAACAAATGGATTGATACCGGTATTTCTATTGAGCTGATGTACAATCTCAACCGCGACATCAGAGCCAAAGATATTTATGAAACCATTATGTCTGCTTGGAAAAAAGACATTAAAACACTGTATTACACCCGCACCATTCAAAAAGACGGCTCTTCTGCCGCCAAAGAAGAATGCGTCAGCTGCGCCGGATAAGATATTAAAGGACAACAAAAATGCAAAGAAAAAAACTTTTTAACATTGAAGGAAATGATGATGTTTTGCAACGCAAAATGATTGCCGGCAACGTCACCAACTTGTTCAACTTAAACAACGTAAAATATCAATGGGCAAACAAGCTCTATCGTCTGATGATGGAAAACTTCTGGATTCCGGAAAAAGTTTCGCTTTATGATGACAAACGCTGCTATGACGAGCTCACACCTTCAGAGCAAAACGCCTATGACGGCATCTTGTCCTTTTTGGTTTTCTTGGACAGTATCCAAACCAACAACCTGCCAAACATTTCCGACTATATCACCGCACCTGAGGTCAACCTCATTTTGGCCATTCAAACTTATCAGGAAGCCGTTCACTCCCAAAGCTATGCTTATATCATTGAGAGTATTATTCCGGCAGAAAAAAGAGCCACGATTTATGACCGTTGGCGTGAAGACAAAGTCTTGCTTGAGCGCAATAAATATATTGCCGAAATCTATCAAAAGTTTGTAGATGACCGTAACGATGTTAACTTTGCTCGCGTGTTGGTCGCAAACTTCCTTTTGGAAGGCTTGTATTTTTACAACGGGTTTAACTTCTTTTACAATCTGGCTGCCCGTTCCCTGATGATTGGCACGGCAGATGAAATCAAATACATCAACCGCGATGAGTTAACCCACTGCGTTATATTCTCAAATATCATCAAAGAAATTCGCAAAGAAAGACCGCAATTTTTCAATGATGATGAGATTTATGATATGTTTCGCAAAGCCACCGAGCAAGAAATTGCTTGGAGCAATCATATTATTGGAGACCAAGTTTTGGGCATCACCCCACAAACCATTGAACAATACACCAAGTTTATGGCCAACAAACGCTTGAAAGAAATCGGCTTGAACCCAATTTATGAAGGCTTTAACGAAACCCCGTATAAAAATTTGGAAAAAATCTCCGATACAAATGGAGAAGGCAATGTAAAGGGCAACTTCTTTGAAGCCAATGTTTCTTCCTACAATCAATCCACCGCGGTTGAAGGTTGGGACGAAATTTAAGCAAAATAAAAGGGCTGATTTTCAGCCCTTTCTTTTTTAAACAGCATAATTAAAACTATTGTTTATTTTGTTTAGATTGATAAACCGCCGCAAAATCTATTGGATTTAACATAAACGGCGGCAAGCCTGCTTCCATTAAAGAAGTTGTAATTATTTGACGTGCAAACGGGAACAACATTCTAGGAATTTCAATACCCAAAACAGGGTCAACATGCTCTTTTGGAACATTGAGTTGCACAACGGCGGCATAAGTTAATTCAATAATAAAAAACTTCTTTTCAGCCGCATCAGCATTAATTGAAAAACTCAATTCCACATTAAAATAGTTTTCTTCCAAATGCTTAACATCAACATTTACATCCACCTTCACATCAGGGTTTTGTTTAATTTCTTTAAAAATCTCAGGGGCATAAGGAATTTCCAAAGAAAAATCTTTAATATATTGGTTATTAATAACAATAGCCGGCAAATGTTGTTTATTTTGAGGTTGATTATCTTGTTGCATTTTCATCTCCAAAAAAATAAATATTAATCAAGAAATACTCTTAAAAATTAAATAGGTCAATTATTTAGATATTTATTAATAAAAATAATATATATTGCGCAAAGGAGAAAAAAACCTTATATTTAATAAAAAAATAAAGAACAGTTGATAAAGGAACAAAAAAAGACATGGGACAATATCTTGATATCATCATTTTATTATTAGTCGTCATCATGATTTTTCAAAGATTAAAATCTGTTCTGGGCTCTCGTCCGGAAAGTACAAAATTATCAGATGAAAGTGCAGCAAAAATTTTTGATATCATCATGAAAGAAGCAGAAAAACAAAAACAAAAACAATCAAATACTCAAAAAACAGAAGATATAAAAGATATTAATTTGTCAGAGACCAAAAAAACACTTTTATCCATCCCAAATTTTGAAGAAAAAAGCTTTTTAAATGGTGCCAAAAAAGCTTTTGAAATGATTTTAACTGCTTTCAGCAAGCAAGATTTAGAAACTTTAGAAATGTTGGTTAATAAATCTTTATATAAAAAATTCAATGAAATAATAGAACAAAGAAAAGCAGAAGGCATCACTTCTGAAATGGATTTTATCGGATTTAAAAAAGCAGAGATAATAGAAGCCAAAATAACAAAAACAAACTTAGCCAAAATTACGGTTGAGTTTATATCAGAACAAGTTAATTTGCTCAAAAACAAAGACGGTAAAATAATACAAGGAGATGACCAATACATCCAAACCATAAATGACAAATGGACATTTGAGAGAGCATTAACATCAACCAACCCAAATTGGACATTGGTATCAACAAAGAAATGAAAAAATTATTCAAAATTTTGTTTTTATGTTGTTTGATAGTTTCTTGTAAAGAGCAAAAAACTGTTCAACACGTTGCAAAAGATTTAGAGCTCAAAGAAGCAAGTTACCAAGATTTGAAAAACTGGCAAAAAGATGATATAAGTTCAGCCATAAAAGCGTTTAAAAAATCTTGTTTGCAAATCAACAAAAAAAATTCAGAATATATAGATTCAAGCTCAGAAATAAAAATAAACACAAAAACATATAAAAAACTTTGCCAAGCAATTGAACATATATCACCGCAAAATTATAAAAAATTTATAGAAGAAAATTTTTCTCCTTATTTAGTCAAATATCAAGGTTCGTCTGAAGGCAAATTTACCTCTTATTATGAAGCAAAACTCTTTGCCTCATATAAAAAATCAGATAAATATAAATATCCGGTTTATGGTCTTCCGTTTGATTTAATTGAAATCAACCTGCAAGATTTTGATAAAACTTTGCCCAATAAAAGGTTGGTCGGCAGAATAAAAAATCAAAAATTTATACCATATTACACAAGAGCCGAAATTCATGAAAAACCGCTCAATGCCCCTATTCTGCTCTGGGCAGATAATGAGGTTGACATATATGTTATGCAGATTCAAGGCTCAGCAGTTGCACATATGGAAGATGGTTCAGAAATTCGTATCGGTTATGCAGAAAACAATGGTCATCCATTTAAAGGCATTGGCAGTATTTTGCTTGAAGAAAAAAAAATAAATGCCGGACAAGCATCTATGGCAAAAATAAAACAATGGCTTAAAGAAAATCAAGATAAAGCAATAGAGCCAATGAATAAAAATAAAAGATATGTTTTTCATAGATTAATTAATGCCGATGGCCCTATCGGAGCTCAAGGCGTATCTTTAACAGCCGGAAGAAGCTTGGCCGTTGACAGAAAATATATTCCTTTAGGCGCATTATTATGGCTTGAGACAACCGGACCGGATAAAGAAAACATCAACAAGCTTGTTGTTGCCCAAGATGTCGGAGGCGCCATCAAAGGAGCTGTTCGAGGAGATTATTTTTGGGGCAGCGGCGGAGATGATATTTTGGTAAAAGCCGGAAAAATGCATTCAAAAGGACAATATTATATATTACTACCCAAAGCGGAGAATATAAATGATTAATAAAGCAGATAAAATGGCCTTCAAAGCCTTAAAGACGGCAGTTGAAAAAGACAAATTAAGAATTTATATGGACTATGGCAAAATAAATCGTCCGGGTTCTCCCATATATGACCCATGGGAATGCTTACTCCCGATATTAATTCCCACATTAATCGGACTAATGCTGATTATATGTGTTGGCGTTATATTTGGCTTATTGTTCATAGTTGCAATGATGATGATTTATACCACATATTTCAAAAAAAAGCTTTATAGAAAAGTGATAGAGAGAGCCAAAATATATCTAACCTCGTCTATTGAACATTGTGAAGAATTATGGAAATTTGGCGGATTAGTTTTAGTAAATTCAGAAAACAAAAAGCTTGGTTGTGTTTCTCCGGAAGGAAATTGGAAAGAATTTGTAATTTTAAACTTTTCAGATTATATGTTAGAAAAAACAGAAAGCAAACCGCAAGAAAAAAATGAAGAACAAACAACCTCAGATAAGTAAAGAAGATATAAATCTCTGGCAAGAGACCATTCAAGATGTAAAAAAAACCAAAAAAAAAGAATATATAGAGCGCCCCTTGCCTGAAAATATTTCCATAAAAAATTCAATAAATCTGACCACCGTGTATCAAGGAAATTCACTAGAAGAATTACCCATTGGCGGCACAGATAACATAGATAAAAAGACCGCACAAAAATTCAAACGCGGAGAATTTAAGATTGAAAGAAGGTTAGATTTACATGGTTATACGGAAGATGAAGCTTGGGATGCCGTCATAAATTTTGTAAAGAATGCTTATATTGACAATTTGCGCTGCATTTTAATTGTCACCGGCAAGGGAAATCCACATCCGGAGAATGAAGATTTTATGCAAAGAAGAGGAATATTAAAAGAAAAAGTTCCGCAATGGCTCAATTCAAGAGAATTGCGTCCTTTAATTTTAAGCATTAGCTATTCACAAATCAAAGACGGTGGTGATGGCGCTTTATACGTCCTCCTCAGAAGAAAAAGATAAACTATAATAAAATCTTTCCTGATTTTTTCAAATCTCCACGAGGCACCCGAAGAATGCGGAGACGGCCACCAAAGAAAGCAATGAGACTTGGCTTTGTCAAAATGCGGCAGCTTTCAGGGCAAAGCCTTAGTCAGAATTGGAAAAAATAAAGTGATTTGAGGAGCGAGAAAAATTTTAGTAACCGCTAAGCAAAAATGCCTTTAATATGGCATTTTTGTCTGTAAGGTCTTTGGAACATCTTGTTAAGTTAGGCTATGAAAATAGCCGCAACGAAACTAGATGCCTAAGCGGAAGTGGTACATGAATTTTTCAATCCGATGACAAATCGCTCTAGATTCCCATTATACGTTTTTCCCTAGAAAGCATAAGTTAAACCCACATTAACGGCAGCATTGGTATAATCAGAGCCAAAGGTGTAAGATGTGTTGGCATAACCACTCCATTTTTCATCAAAGCTCATAGATCCGCCGATTTCCAATCTTCCTAAGGTGGCATTATCCAATCCATCTACTTGGCGCAAGCGCAATGATGTTACCGTTACATCACCGCTACCAATATTTTGGATAATACTCGGTTTGACATAAAGTTTTGCATAACCGTTCTTGCGAAGGTAGGTCTTTTCAACCTTAACACCGGCCTCAATCTCCCAGTTGCTTACATCGCCATATTTAGCGGTCTTGCCATAATTATCCGTTGCATCATCATAGTTAATTTGCGTATAGGCTAATCTTAAGCTTGGCTCTACCGTTAAATCTTTC
>CASFJL010000005.1 GCA_949295005.1 uncultured Pseudomonadota bacterium
ACTTGTTTCAGGGTCTCTTTCTTTATGAGATGCTGAAACAAGTTCAGCATGACGGTAGAGGTCTCTTGGCTGCCGCCAGCCAAGCTGAAGCCACAAACGCAGCGCGTTTGATCGCATCGGTTTGACTGCCGCTCTGGCAGTGTCTTGAAACCGCGTTGCTCTCTTTGTTCTTGGCGGAGCGGTTGTGCCTTGAAAAAAATTTCTTCCTTATTGTCATGCTGAACATACCACTCGCACTGTCACCCTGAACTTGTTTCAGGGTCTCTTTCTTTATGAGATGCTGAAACAAGTTCAGCATGACGGTAAGCTTGACCGCATCAGTTAGACTGCCGCTCTGGCAGTACCTTGAAACCACGATGCTCTCTTCTTTCTTGGCGGAAGCATCGTGCCTTGAAAAAATTTCTTACTTTTTTAGTGGTATACTTGTTTTGCAAACCTAACTTTATTATAAAAAAATACTTTATCTTTTTTGCTTTTGTGCTATATATCGTAACAATAAAATTATAATTATTATATTATGGATAAAAAAGAAGATTTAGCGCATATGTATTATTCGAGCGCAGTTATTTTTTTGGGAAGATTTAAGCTTATCTATCCTGAAACTGAAGAAAAATTTAAGCTCTTACACAATTATATTATTGCAAAAAAATATGTAAATGTGTTCTTGTTCTTTGAAGATAAGGCTTGCTTGTTTGCTAAAGGAAATGTTTTAGAAACCTTTGTTTCTGAAATTTTGCATAATCAATATACTGAACTAAAAAATAGAGGAAAAAAATTTTATGTTTTATTCTCCTCTAATAATTTTCATTCAATATTGAAAAAATTAGAAACATATATTAAGCATAATCATTTTCCTTTGGATTTTGATCCTTTGATTTTTTCAAAAGCAAATAAAAGCATAAATTGGATTAGAAAAAGATTGGCCTATGATATTGCGGAAGCTTATTATTTGGAAGAAAAACCTCTGATTTGGAATAAGCTTTATGTATATTGCACGCAAATTCAAAAATCTTTTGAAGAAGCTGTATATGCCAAAAAATCCAGACATGATGAGATTTGTTTGATTTTTATGTTGGCTGAAATTAAAAAATTTGTAAAAAGCAAACAATTTACCAACAACTCTTACCTTGATGCTAAAGAACAACAGCTTGAATATTCTTATAGAAAACTTCTTCCTCCAATGCTTATTGCTTTATTGGAAGAATGGTTAAAATAAAAGCCGCTTTTTTAAGCGGCTTTTATTATTTTATTTTGTTTTTTCTTGCAAATTGGCAATTAGAGCATCTATATCGCCATTATGATTTTTTACAAATGCCGTATATTCATTCCTAGCTGTTATGGCCAAACTGACATTTTCTATTATAATATCTACAATTTTGAATTTGTCTCCGCTTTGTTTTACACGCCATACAACTTTTGCAGGCTCTCCTTCTCCCATATTAACGGTCGAATTAACAAATATCTGATTTTTTGAATTTGACGGTGTTGTCCCTACAAAATCAAAATTTTTACCCTTAAACTCATCAAATCTGGCTGACCATGTTTTAATATTGAGTTTGCGATATACTGCTATGAAATCTTTTTTTTGCGTTTGTGTCGCCGTTCTCCAATATCTTCCCAATACAAACTGACCAATGAAATCTAAATCAAGTGCTGAATTAAACAATTTTTCAAAACGCTCATCTTTGACTTTTTGAGATACATTGGCATTGATAATATCTTCAATACCACTGTTGGTCACCTCTTTAACAAAATTTTCTGCTTTTGTTGCATTGATTTCTGCTTTGGCGGATGATGTAAAAAATAAACTTACACCCATTATAAATGTGGCCAAAATATTTTTCATAAAAAGTCTCCTCTTATTCCGTATATATTACTTCTTCATACTCAACTTCTTCAAAGTCAAAATCATATGAAACTGTATTATTGTCTGAAGAATTATGATAATTTTTTTGTTTGTTTTGGATGTATGCCGCTTTCATTGTTGCGTAATAATCTACTGAATTTTTCTCCAAATCTCTAGTATAATCCAATAATGCTTCTCTGTCTACAACAGCTTTTGCACCCACATAAGCAACATAAGCGTATGCACCATCTTCATGGTCTTCCGTAACCCAATATACAGGTGAAATAAAGCCGTCTGCAATTGTTCCGGCAAATGCTCTAGGAGTGGTCGGGCCAACAAATGGCAAAACTAAATAACTTCCGGATGGAACACCCCATTTGGCTAAAGTTTCATCAAAACCATCCTGATTCTTTTTCAAGCCCCATGCCCCGGCAACATCATGCGTGCCAGCCAAGCCTAAAGTGCTATTGATGACAAATCTACTCAATGAAATTCCTGAATTTTTAAATTCACCCTGCAAAATTTGGTTCACCGCTGATACCGGCTCTTTCATGTTTGAAAAAAAGTTTCTTACTCTTTCTCTGGCATATGGTGTTGTAATTGCTCTATAACCTTCTGCTGCCGGAATAAGTATGTATTTGTCCAACTTTTCATTGAACTTGAACATTACACGGTTAAATCCTTCATAAGGATCTTGTATTTCATAAACATCTTGTTGTTGGGATGCTTTTAGCGTGAAAGGGGTTAAAAAAGTCATACCACATATTAGGGCGACCATAAATCTTCTTTTCATTGCGCAACTCTTTATTTATTAATAAAAACTATTCTTTTACATTTATAACATTATTTTATTTGAAATCAATAAAATTTTGGATAAATTATATTCAATTTGGTATGTTTTTAATCATGGAGTTGTCATGAATATTTTTCATATTTCTGATTTGCACTTTAATTCTCATGACTTGGTGGTATTAGCTCATATTGAAAAAATATTTTCCCATATTGCGCAAAGTTCCATAAAACCAGACATTCTTTTAATTACCGGAGATATTCTTAATCGTGATTTTTGCGATTATAAACCTGTTTTTGATAAAATAAAAAAACTGAATATCCCTTTTTTATGTATTACCGGAAATCATGATAATTCTCAAAACTTAATACTCGCTCTTCAGACATATTGTCCTCATCACCCTTTGCCACAATCTTCTTCAAAACTTGATTATGTTTGTAATCAATTTCCTCTCAAATTTATTGCCCTTGACACTTTTGAAGAAAACACTCCTGGAGGCAATTTGTCTGCTCATCAGCTTAAGTTTATGGAAAATGAAATTATAAACTCTGATAAACCTGTGGTCATTTTAATTCATCAATTTCCTTTATGGGCGGATTTAGATTTTTTTGATAAAAAAACCGGTGCTCCGTGGAGACAAAAATTTTGCAATATTGTTAAACAGCATTCTGATAAAATTAAGCTCGTTGCTTGCGGTCATTTGCATAATCACCTTTCCGGATTAATTGATAAAACGCCCGTTGTATCTTCTTTTAGCGCAAATTGGCAAGCGCATTTAGACTTTTTGCCCGTCAAATCCATGAAAAATGAAAATCTTTCCGTTGGATATATGATTCATCGTTATATAGATAATCAGATTATCTCTTATGCCGTTTGTTTGTAATTTGTTACATTGATGAAATCTTTTGTGTTTTGCTTTTTTAGATAATTTTGCTTAGTATCTGAATCAGTTAAAACTTATCAAAGGATATATGTGATGAATAAACCTAATAAACCTATCAACTTGTTTGATGTTCAAGCCTCTCAAAAAATTATCGGGCAAGAAAATTTTTTGAATGCTTTTCAAACTATTTTAAACCACGGTGGTTATGCTCAAGGCCCTGAAACAAAAGAACTAGATGAAAAACTCGCAAATTTCTGCGGTGCTAAATATTGTTCTACTTGCGGCTCCGGTACTGATGCTTTAACTTTGGCTTTGATGGCTTGGGATGTTAAAGAAGGCGATGCTGTTTTTGTTTCTTCTTTCACTTTTGTTGCTTCTGCAGAATGTGCTGCTATTGTTGGCGCTACTCCTGTATTTGTAGATTCAAAACCAGATACATACACCATGGATCCTCAAGATTTGCAACGCGCTATTGATGAAGTTAAAAAAGAAGGAAAGCTCAATCCAAAAGTTGTTGTTGCCGTTGATATCTTTGGCTCTCCTTGCGAATATGATGAAATCATTAAAATTGCTCACGCCAACGGCATGAAAGTTTTGTCTGACGCAGCTCAAAGCTTTGGTTCTGTTTATAAAGGCACAAAAACCGGTAATATTGCAGACATGACAGCTACTTCTTTCTACCCAACCAAACCTTTGGCTTGTTATGGTGACGGCGGCGCCGTATTTACAAACTCTAATGAAGAAAATGAATTGGTTAAATCTTGCCGTGTTCATGGCATGAGCCCTGAAGATCACTATGATAATGTTCGCTTGGGTATGACCGGTCGTATGAATACTTTCCAAGCTGCCGTTGTTTTACAAAAATTGAAAGTTTTTGAACAAGAATTAAAAGATCGTTATACTATTGCTCAAAGATATGACAATGAGCTCAATGCTTATTTCAGAAAACAACGCATCTTAGATAATTGTCAATCTGCTTACGCTTTGTACACTATTAACTGTGATGACAGAGATGAATTAATGGCTTATTTGAAAGAAAACGGTATCCCTTGCGGTGCTTATTATCCTCGTCCGGTTCATACACAAACTGCTTATGCAAAGTGGAATACCCGCAAACTTCCGGTTTGTGAAAAACTTTCCAAAACCGTTCTCTCTATTCCAATGCATCCGTATTTGGACCGTGATGTTCAAGATTATATCATTGAGACTATGAATAAGTTTGCTGAAAATAAAATCTCTAAAGCGGCCTAAGTCGTTTTAGATAGTCTGAATGATACAAAAAAAACTACCTGGTTTCAGGTAGTTTTTTTTGCGTTTCTTGCGTTATACCGTCTTCTATATATTTTCTGACATTTGTTCCAAATGTTTGTTTTATATATGTTGTAATAGAACTTGGTTTTGCCTTAAATGTTTCAGCCTGAGCTTGGGCTTGCAATAACTCTTCCATCTTTATACTTTTGCCTATTAAATCTCTTTTTTCTGCCGCTTGAGGAACCCCTTGCGTTGCTGCTAAATTATACCAAATATGCGCTTGAACAATATTTTTGGGGTATCTTTTTCCTGAAGCCAAAATACCGGCCAACAACATCATGGCTTCTGTATTACCTTGAATGGCGGCCTTACTTAAGACTTTAACACCATTACTGTAATTTTGCGGCGTACCGTGTCCATTCATATACATATTTGACAAAACTATCATTGCCTCATCAAAGCCCTTGTTAGCTGCCTCTTTAACTAACTTAAATGCTTGCAGATAGTCTTTTTCAACTATAAATCCTTTATAATGCGCATATCCCAACATAAAACTTGCCGTAAAATTATTGGCATCTGATGCTTGTTTGAATAACTGCATTGCTTCTTTAGGACGATATAATTCCCCTTTTCCTGATAAATAGATAAATGCCAAATTGAGCATTGCTTCTGAATTGCCTAGACTTGCTGCTTTTGAAAACATTCTGGTTGCTTCTAACAAATTTCTAGGTGTGCCTATTCCACTGTAATAAAGGCTCCCTAAATTGTTTATGGCAACAATATTATCTTGGGCGGCTGCTTTTTGGTAATATTGAAAAGACTTTTCATGATTTATGGTAATATTGTGTTCTTTATCTCCATATAAATACATATAACCCAGAGCTAAATCTGCATCAACATTCCCCTCATTTGACATTCGAATAAGCTTTTCCTCATAGGTTTCTTGCAAAGCTGTATTATCTTGAGTTTTCGTGTTATCTTTTAGCTCTTCTGGCTTTTTCTCTTTCCAAAACTGTAAAAATGAAAAAATACTACCTTCTTCTGCTTTTATTTCTTGAAGATTGGTTGGCTGAGTTTCTTCTTTGGCTTGCACACTTTCTTCTGATTGGATATTTACTATATTATCCCCACTCAAGGAAAGAACGGCTTCTTGCGCACAAATATTATTACTCAAACAACAAAAAAATATCAGAAAAAATATTTTTCTTTGCATCTTTAACCTCTGTCTACAGCTCTTTTTTTTGCACTCATAATGTCTTTCAAAACTTTTCTTTTGCCTGACTTTTGTTTGTTTTGATAATATTGTTTTTTTATTAAAAATATCTTATGTACTCGAACTTTATTATCCAAAAGATGTTTTTTATCAACATTATTCATCATCTCAAGCTCATCTGCATCTATATTGCTTTCAGCAGAAATATCTTCTTTATTTGATTCTATAACTTCATCAGCAAATCTTGCATCTTCATTGCCCATAATATAGCCATTGTATTTTGGTAATATATAAGCCAAATATCTTTGGGTTAAATCTTCTATTTGGCTCTCATTTACAACCAAGCCTAATGATTTTAATTCTTCATTATCGGTATTAAATCCCATGCTCAAATCAAAAGCCTTAAATGGTCTGTATATAAAATTGTCTTCTATAAATTTTGCAGAGACTTTATATATTGGCTGTTTTTCTTTGCTTATGGGGTTTATTGATTCTGCGTCATAATCAATTGCATTGGCTTGCTTTGCATCTTCTAGCCTGAAAGCCTTGTCCATAACTTGTAAGTTATATGCTCTGATTTTGTCTTTATATTCTTTTTGGATTTCCATTTGGCGCTTAAAAATATTTAACTTTGCAATTTCTTTATCTCCATTCGTTAAATATTTTTTTTCATTTTCTTCCCAATAGCGCAAGCCCCTATCAGACGTATTTTGCTTTGATACAAGCAATAAATCTGCATCTCTGGTTTCTGCATTTTCCACTCCCGCATATATTGTATGCGTTTTATAATCACCTTCATTTAATTTGGTGATTTTGATTTGAGTCTCTATGGCCACAAGGCAACCATTGATTTCCATATTAATATAAACTCGTTTTTCTCGATAGTTTTTTAATCCATAGGCTTTATTGTCATTTTTATTATTATTAAAACTATCTTTGCTTTCTTTAGGGTTGACATGATATTCCGGTTTGTTTGTCAGCAAATCCATTGTCTCTGCTGTATCTGAATAATATTTTCTGGTAATAGTTAAGCGGAGCATATCTTTCAAGCGTTGGAACGGCTTTGCCAGTTTGCTGATTTCTACCTGTTTTTCTTCTTCTGAAATATTTTTCTTGTTTATTTTTTCTATATCTTTGGCATATTGTTGATAATATTTTCCTCCCGGAGATATCATTTTTCCTTGTTTGTCATAAACAGGCAATTTTATTTTATCTATGGCTCGGTGAATATTTTTCATTCCCGGCATAATAACAAATATCGGATTATCTCTATAATCATAAAAAGTTAAGCGCATTGAAGTAAACGGTGTAATATGTTTTGCCTGATATTCTTTATATTTGCTCATATTGTTATGATTATTATATTCTGCAAAACGCTCATTTTCTTCAATAATGCCTGTTTCTGGGTCTAAGGCATGAATTTCTTCCGGACCAATTTCTTCTCCGACTTCTTGTAATTTTTGAATTTTTCCGGGGCGATAAGTTTTCATCAATGTATAACAAAGGCTCTTATACATTGCTCTATATGCCTCCATCGGATTACCATATATAGAGCGCATATAATCTGCTGATTCTTTATCTATTATTTCTTTTTTTTCATAATCTGAAATTGTCTTTAGATTATAATCTTTGATTATATCCATAAGAGAATTTATTTCTCGAGCAGACAAATTTTCAATTTTTTGAGCGTTTAACTCAACTTTTCCGTTTTTTTTCAGGTTTTTTTTGACTTCTTGTACAATTTGTTGATAATCCATTGCGCTTCTCTTATTTTTCTTTCTCTAAAATCTTATTATAAAAAAAATATTCTTTTTTTTCAACCTGAAATATCTAAAAAAAAATCCCCTCGCATTGGCAGATGCGAGGGGACAGAATTTGTGTTTAATATGATTATTAGAACAATTGTAATACTGATTGCGCAGCTTGAGAAGCTAAGCTCAATGAGTTAATAGCCAATTGTTGTCTGGTTTGCAATGCCAACATATTAGCAGATTCTTCGTTCATATCAGCTAATACAAGCTTGTCTGAACCTTCTTCTAATACGTTAATCAAGTTTTCAGTAAAGTCTTCGCGGTTTTGAATAATGGAGTAGTTATTACCAAATTCAGAAGCCATTGTGCGAAGTCTGCTTATTGCATCTTCAACTTGAGTAATTGATGCGTCAATATCAGCATTTCTAAGCCAATCATTGCCAGCAGATTTCAAACCTAAACCTTCTGAACTAGCATCAACACCCTTAACTTCCAAGTTTGAAGAACGGTCTTCATTGAAGATAACGGTCAAGTTGTTTTCTTGCAATAAGTTAATACCTTTATATCCAGAGTCTTTGGCTAATGAGTCAATTTGAGCTAAAATCTCATTAAATTGTTTTGCATAATCAGCGCGATCTTCGTTAGGAAGATTTGGATCACCAACTTTTCTTTTTCCGGATAAGCCGGCAGCATCCAAAGCTTTTTGGCTTGCTTCATCACCGCCAAAAACACGAAATTCTTTATCAGGCGCAGTAATTTCAACGGTCATACCGTCAGCTACTGCGGTTACCCCACCTTGGTCATTTAATGCATCAGCAATACTAGCTGAGTTTTTACCTGTATCTGTATCAAGCTCAACTACTGCAGCGGCGTTACTACCACCGGCACCCATAATTTGACCAGCTGTAGCTCCACCAGTTTCTGTATTTACCCAAGAAATATCCGAACCATTTAAAGCTTTAATAGTCAAAGTAGTACCAGCAGCATCTGCTTGAACATCAAAACCAGCTTTTTGCAATTGAGTTGTTACTTCCGTAGCGACCGCTTTTGCACTAGCTTGTCCGCTAACATCAATTGTAACAGGGGCATCATCTCCTGCATAAATATCAAATTTTGCTGCAGCAGCATTACCCGTTAAATCTAATACGATGGTTCCCATATCTTCACGAGAATCAACGATTACTTTTTCTGCAATAACAGGTGATGTAATTTCATTACTACCGATTGCAAATTGGTCATAGGTGCTGGCAACGTCGCGTGCTGAGTTAGCAATAGCCTTTGCTTGTTGAGCAAAAGCAGTAATTGCCTCAATACCTTCGTTTGCGGCTTGAATGGTTTGGATTCCTTGACCCATACTATCTAACAACGCACTTAAGTCATTTGCGCGGTTGGTCAAAGATTGTGAAGTATAATATGAAGAAGGGTTATCAATTGCTGAGTTAACCTTCTTTCCAGTAGATAAGCGCTCTTGTGTCATATCCATCAAACTTTGTGTATTTTGCAATGACAACAAGTTTGAACGCATACTAGCTGTTAATGATATATCTGCCATTTTTTTTCTCCCAATACTATGGTTTAAACATTACTTGTGAAATGTTTTACTAACATTACAAGTATCATATTAACACAAACTTAGCATCTTTTCAATGCTTATTTTAACCCTTAACTCATTTTTTATTAAAATTTAGTTAAATATAATATATTTTAACCCCAAGTCTTGTATCTGCAAGCATTTTTTATGCTTCTTCCACATTACCTTTTAATGCTTCTCCAAAAAGCTCATCTTCTTTTTTTATCAGCTTGTCTGCTGCTTTTATTGCGCCATAAAAATCTGAATTGATTACGCATTCATTTATAGGCGTAATGTATGAAATTAAGCTTGGTGCCGCATTTTGCAGGTCTCTAACATATTCTATATATAAAGAGCTTAATTTTTCAGGATGATTAGATAAATACATTTGTTGAACAATGAAATATACCCTGCGACTCGGTGTATTGGCATCTTTTTCTCTTAAGATAAATTTTTCTCTTAAAATTGGCATTTTTCCTTCAATGTAAAAGCGCGTCCTCTCTCCATCATTGGTAATCAATGCGTCTCCGATAATGATGCTTTCATGTGGTTTTAATTCTATTTTTAAAGGCATTTTTCTCTCCATTTTACTTTTTTTTAAGAAAACTGCGCCTAGTATATCATTATTTTATTTTTAAAGGCAAATCTTTATTTGCTTATATTAGCAAGATATTAACTCTTTATCAGGATTTTTGTTAACATGCCCGTTTGCTTAAAAGATTTTACACCTCAACAAGCCGAAATTTTTTTGGAGTCGCTTGCTTTTATGCTCCAACAAGATAAAAATGCCCCTATTGAAAAAACTCAATTTATTAAAATTCAGGCTATCAAACTTCAACACCCGCTCAAAGGTCTTAAATTCAAAACCGATAAGTGCGCTACTGAAATTGCCGTCTTGCTTAATAAAATTGACAATATTGTAATTAAACGCTATATCCTTTTGCAAATGATTATGCTCACCATCTCTGCTCATGAGCTACAAGACAAAGAAGTTGACGTTATTTATGATATTGGTACTAAAGCCGGTATTTCAATTGACAAAATTGATGACTTTTTCTTGTGGGCGGCTAAAGGTGTGGAATGGCAAATCGAAGGTATGAAAATTGTTGAAGAAGACTTATAAATTATGGTAACCGAACCTCCTATTTATGCTATTAAAGGTGCCGAACTTAGTTTCGGCACTAATCATCTGTTTTCTGATGTTAATCTTTATATTAACCGCGGCGATAAAATTTCTCTTGTCGGCAGAAACGGCTCCGGAAAATCAACTCTGCTTAAGGTTATTTCCGGTGTGATTGAACCTGACAACGGTGAAATTTTTATTCAGCCAGGGGTAAAGATTGCCTATATGCCTCAAGAACCTGATTTTTCTTCATACAAAACTCTCAGAGATGTTGTTCTCTCAGGTTTGCCTGATAATGGAAAAGGCTTGGAATATAAAGCTGATATGCTCATTCAACAATTTAGCATTGCTCAAGATGCCACGCCTAACCAAGCCTCCGGCGGAGAAAGAAGGAAAGCCGCTTTGGCAAAAACACTCATCAATGAGCCAGACATCTTGCTCCTTGATGAACCGACAAACCATCTGGATATTAATACAATTGAGATTTTGGAAAATATTATCAAAAATTTTTCAGGTGCCGTTGTGGTTATTTCTCATGACAGAATGTTCTTAAACAATATTTCTCAAACCACATTTTGGCTTGATAGAGGTATTTTAAGAAGAAACAATAAAGGTTTTGCTTTTTTTGAAGAATGGCAAAACCAAGTTATTGACCAAGAAATTATTGAGCAAAAAAACTTAAATAAAAAACTGGAAGAAGAAACTGAGTGGCTCCACAAAGGCGTTACCGCCAGACGCAGAAGAAATCAGGGAAGATTGCGCCGCTTGCAACAACTTCGCCAAGAAAGAAAAGAACAAATTAAACAAATCGGCAATATCAACCTTAATGTTGAAGAAGGTGATTATCGCTCAAAATTGGTCATTGAAGCTAAAAATATTTCAAAAGCTTTTGGTGATAAGCAAATTGTTAAAGACTTTTCAACCCGAATTATTAAGGGAAACAAAATCGGCATTGCCGGCCCTAACGGTGCCGGAAAAACAACACTCATCAAACTTTTGACCAAAAGATTGGAACCTGACAGCGGTTTTGTTAGAATCGGCAAAAATTTGGAAGAAGCTTATTTTGACCAAAACAGACTTTCCCTTGACCCTAAAAAAACTCTTTGGCAAACTCTTTGCGACAAAGGTGACCATATTTTGGTCAGGGGACAATATCGCCATGTGATTGCTTATTTGAAAGATTTTTTATTCCGTCCCGATCAAGCGCATTGTCCTGTTTCTGCCCTATCGGGGGGAGAAAAAAACAGACTTATGCTTGCTAAAGCTCTTGCTCAACCTTCTAACTTTTTGGTCTTAGATGAACCTACCAACGATTTGGATATGGATACCTTAGACTTATTGCAAGAAGTTTTGTCTGATTATGAAGGAACCATGCTGATTGTTAGCCACGATAGAGACTTTTTAGACAGGGTTGTCACTTCGGTTATTTATATGAAAGGTGATGGCAGCGTCTTTGAAAACGCAGGAAGTTATAGTGAGATTTTGCAAAAGATTAAAACTCAAACACCTATTAATACTCCTGACAAAAAAGCTCAAACTCAAGCAAAGTCCACTGAGGATAATCGCCCCAAGAAGCAAGCCAAACTTAGTTACAATCAGCAAAGATTGTTAGAAATTTTACCGCAAAAAGTTGAAGATTTAGAACAAAAAATTTCTTCTATTGAGCAAAAACTCGGTGATGCAAATCTTTATACCAATAATCGCGGAGAATTTGAAAATTTAAGCAAAGAACTAGCCTCATTGAAAATTGAAGTTGAAAAAGCTGAAAACCAATGGTTGGAATTGCAAGAACTTAAAGAAAATCTTGAAATCAATTAAAGCTCTTGAGCAAATTCTCAATTGATTCTTGCTCTGTTTCAACCATTTGACGCTCTTCTTGGCTGATTTTTTCTATATTCAAAAGTCTTTCTTGCTCTTGAGCTAAGTTTTTTAAACTTTTAACCATATTCTCATCGGGTGCCACATTAATTCCTTCCAGCATCAATGTCTGGAGTTTTTTTATTTCTTTATCACGTTGTATGGTGTCTATAATGATTTTTAATCTGGCTCCAATGTAAAAAAATCTCTCAGCTTTCCAACCATGCTCTTGCAGCCAATTTGCCATATATGGATTCAACTTTGATAAATTTTCCTGCGTGCTATATGATAAATTGCCCTTAAAAGGTATCATGGCGTTTTGTTCTTTATATATCATCAGCGTCTTTAGAAAAGACCTCAGCTCTCTTTTGGATATATAAGGGTTTGTCTGCTCTTGCTCTGAACCATATTTTGGAGCCAATAACTCTGGCTTGATATTAAATGATTGATACAAAAAAACCGCTGTGCCCAGCAAAAAGGCGCCACACAAAACAATCTGCTTTTTTGTATTATTCATCTTACCATCTTAAATTTGAAATGACATAATCTGGATATGCGTCAAAATTTTTTGATAACTCTCTGGTTTTTGCCACATCCGGAATATAACCTTCTCCCAAATAGGTCATATGAATCCCTTTGGAAACCAAGCAAGCTTGAATATTGGCCAAATTTGCCCCTTTGATATCTGTGGACATATTATCTCCAATGAGCAAGACTTTGCTTTTATCTTCCTCCTCAATGCTCTCAAGAGCATAATTCATAACTAAAATATTGGGTTTGCCCAAAGTAATGATATTTCCACCCAAAATGGCATATTGTTCCGCAAAAGCCGCCGGCGCCAAACAAATTTTGCCATTTTTATAGGTTGAGGTGTCATTTCCGGCGCAAACAAAAGGCAAATTTAAGCTTGCGGCATATTCTAACTCCGGTTGATATGTTTCAACCGTATCTGTTATGTTGGCCACATCTGTCATCAGAATAAAATCTGCTTTTGAAATATCATCTACAACTTCATAATCCAAGCCAAACAAAATGCCTTTATCATCTTTTGAGCCCAATAGATAACATTTTTTGCCCAAAGCACCAAAATTTCCTTCTTTGTTTTTTAAGTGATAATGCAACATCTCTCCGGCGGTGACAATACTCTCAAACAGGCTTAACGGTACTTTGTTTTGGTGCAATATCATAGCCAAAGTTTTAACTCTTTGGGGAGTATTGCTCAAAAGTATAACTTTTTTTCCGGCTTTTTTTATATTAATCAGGGCAGAAACAGCCTCTGACTTCAAGCCGTCTCCTTCTGTCAACACACCTGAAAATCCGACAACAACCGCATTATAATTGTCAATAATTTTCAATATATTAACAATGGGTTTTATCATTTTCATCTTATTTATTCAAACCTCAATCTTTGTAAATTTTTTTTAAAATTAATCTAATTTAGCCTCAAATTCAAGCAAATAAACAAAGTTTTAAGCCTTTTTTTTGCTTATTTCCAATATCACTTTGTTGGCTATCATCAAGCCAAAAATTGCCGTAATGGTTGGAAGAGAACCTAAAGTATTTCTCACTCCTTCTTCTTTGTTTTCTATAAAGCCTTTTTCTTCTGAATTTGTTTGCTCATCTGAAAAAACACATTCTACCTTTGTTATGTCTGCTCCGCGTTTTTTTAAGCGTTTTCTGACAAACTTTGCCAGACCGCAATTTTGTGTTTTATCTAAAGTGGCATATTTGATATGTATCGGGTCTGTCTTTAAGGCTGCCCCCATAGATGAAATAAACGGAATATTATTTTTTATCAAAGCCTCTATCAAACCGCATTTAGAGTTTAGAGAATCTATGGCATCAATCACATAATCTACTTTTTTTTCTAAAAGAAAGGGAAGTGTTTTTTCATCTACAAAAGTGTCTATGATTTCAACTTTGCACGCAGGATTAATTGCTAAAACTCTTTCTTTGGCAACCTCTGTTTTTTTGCGTCCGATGGTAGAATGCAGCGCCAAAATTTGACGATTGATATTGCTTTCATCAAATTTATCAAAATCAACCAAAATCAAGTGTCCGATTCCAGATCTTGCCAAAGCCTCTAACACATAGCCACCCACTGCACCCAAACCAACCAACATTACCTTGGCTGACATTAATCTTTTTATGCCGTCTTCTTTAAGCAAAAGAGAGGTTCTTAAAAACTGTTCCGCAATCATATTTTTATAAACTCCATCGAATTTTCAAAGACTTGTGCTGCCGTTTGTAATGCAGGTTGCTTTCTTATATCTGCCATTTCTTGCAACAATTTCGGCAGAAAAGAAATATCACTTTCCTCGCCTTTTTCCAAAGCCTGATACGGACCGTCCGTTTCAATCAGCATCTTATTTATCGGTGTATTTTGAATAATTTCTTCTTTATGCTTATTTTTCAAAATGGAAGCACAAAAAGAAACATAGCCGCCGCTTTTGATAATTTTTTTAAGATGTTCCGGATGACCATTAAATGAGTGAAAAACAAATTTTTGCGGCAATTCAGACCACACTTCATCCAACCAATCAACAGCTTTAACCGCATGGATGATTAACGGGCGATTATACTTTTTTGCCAAAAGACAATGCGTCTTAAAAAATGAAAGCTGAGGCTCTTTTTCATTATCTTTGATTTTATCTAATCCGGTTTCTCCTATTAAAGCCGAAGGATTATCTTGCAAATATTGTTCTAAATGTTTGGCCCAATCTAAGGAAGCTTCTTTAACATACCACGGATGCAGCCCAAATGCGGGTATAACCTCTGAATGCGTTTGTGCCAACTTTTGAACTTTTGCCCAATCTTGCTCTTTGGCGGAAACACAAATAACTTTTTTAACATTAAATTTGGGCATTGCGCTAAGAATATCCGTTGCACATTTTTGTTTATAATCTTGCAAATGAATGTGTGTGTCTATAAACTGCACTTAATGTTCCTGTTAAAATTGATTAGTTTTGAAAGGATATTAAAAAATTATGCATATTTTTACAAGACCAATTTTAGAAATTAATCTTTTCAATTTGCTTGAAAACTTTAATCAATTAACCAAACTTGCCAAAAACTCCATTCCCGCTGCCGTTATTAAAGATGATGCCTATGGTTTGGGTGCTGAAATTGTGGCTGAAACTTTATATAAAAAAGCAAATTGCCGCCATTTTTTTGTGGCTCATGCCATTGAAGGAGAAAAAATCAGAAACAAGGTGTCTGACTCTCAAATTTTTGTTTTGCAAGGTATTGGTGAAGATAGTTTAGCTTGCTTTGAACAAAACAATTTGATTCCGGTTATTAGTTCTCCGCAAATGTTTGAATTTTGGAAAACTCATAAAATTTCTGGCATTAAACCCGTTATTCATATTGAAACAGGACTTAATCGCTTGGGTTTTAGAGAATGGGAGTTGGAAAAATTATCTGCCGATGACATTAAAGAATTTTCTATGGTGATGTCTCATTTGGCTTGTGGTGATGAAAAAGACCACTTTATGAACAAACATCAGTTAGAAAACTTTAATCGGCTTAAGCAAAAATATTTTCCTCATCTTCCAGCTTCTTTGGCTGCCTCTGACGGGGTTTTCTTAGGTAAAGATTTTCAGCAAGATATGGTGCGTTTGGGCGCTGCAATGTATGGCTTAAACACGGCACCGTATAGAGAAAATCAGATGAAAAACGTGATTTATCTTAAAGCTCCTGTTTTGCAGATAGAAGATTTGCCTCAAGGTGAATTTGTCGGATATTCGGCAACTTATCGCGCAAACAGCAAAAGAAAAATTGCCATCATTTCCATTGGCTACGGAGATGGAATTCCTCGTTCATTATCTAATGTGGGAAAAGTGTTTTTTAAATCTAAAAATCAGCTTTTTGAGGCCAGAATTATTGGCAGAATTTCTATGGATAATATTATTTGTGATGTTACCAATGTGGAAAATTTAAGCGTTGGTGATTGGTGTTATTTGTTGGATGATTTTTATACGCTTGACGATATGGGCAGAGATGCCGGAACAATCGGCTATGAAATTGTATCCAGAATCGGAAAAAATACACGTTATATTCGCCATTATATTAACGAATAATCTTAATCAAAAGCCTACAAGCCAGAGATAGCAACGCAAAAACGCCAAGGATACAATCCTCGGCGTTTTTTATCATGAGTAACCTAATCAGTGGTGCCGGTTATGTGACTCGAACACACGACCCACGCATTACGAATGCGTTGCTCTACCAACTGAGCTAAACCGGCAATGTTCAATAATCTAATCTCAGCCAATGTAAATTGCAAGCCTTATTTGCGCAAATTTGTCTCTTATCCCAAAAAAATACCCCAAAATCGGGGTATTTAATTTATGCTTCTTTCAGTTTTTTCTTTTTAGACGGTGCTTTTTTACCTTCTTTTTTTTCTGGTTTTAATTTTTGCAATAAAGCCGCTCTTAACTCTGGATCTCCTATGGTTAATGTTTGTTGCGGGAACGGAATTTCAATTCCCTCTTCTTTGAAACGGCGGTCAATTTCAAAACGCAAATCACTTGGAATAATCCAACCTGTCCAGATGTCACTGGTATAACAACGCAACTCAAAATCCAAACTGCTTGGACCAAAATCTTTGAAAATAACCGAAGGCGCAGGTTTTTTCAATACACGTTTATGATTTTCTGCACATTCAAGCAAAATCTCTGCAACGCGTTTTGTATCTGAGCCATAAGCAACACCCACATTAATTGACATTCTGGAAGAGTTATCACTATGGGTTAAGTTGGTAACCGTGGTGGAAAGCAAGTTTGCATTCGGAATAATCAAGCTTGTTTTTCTAAATGTCTCAACTTCGGTTGCTCTGATATTGATTTGTTTAACCCGACCTTCTTCACCGTTGATACTTACCCAATCTCCTACTTTAATCGGTCTTTCAAACAAAATGATAATGCCTGATACAAAGTTGTTTACCACGTTTTGTAAACCTAAACCGATACCAACTGATAATGCACCGGCAATCAAAGCAAGGTTTCCTAAATCTCCTCCCATGATGGCTATGGCAAGTAGCGCTGATAAAACATAGCCGATTGAACCAAAACCAGACTCTAGTGAGGCTTTTATGCCTTCATCAATATCCATTTTGCACAAAACATTTGAGGCTAATCTCTTTTTTAAGGCGCGAACAATATTTACGGCCACAAAAAATATGATTAAACCTAAAAAGATTGATAAAAGAGAGATTTTTATACCCCCTATTTTAAATCCGGTAAAGACCTTGTATATGCCATGATTTAATATATCTACTGATACACCCCACAAAGCCAATAACAAATAAATGGTCATTAAAACAAATAATGGATCAACAACCAAGCTTATCCAAAAATTGAGTTTGGATAAAATCTTCCTTTTTATGCGGAAGTTTTTGGCCCAAAAACGCATAAGCAATATTCTATGCAATATCTCTTCAAATGCCTTGCGTATGATATACATAAAGCCTAATAAAATAAATGTCATAATTAAATGATTTAAGATAAATGCCGATAAAAACGGATATCCCGAAATGGCTACCAAACATAAAATTATGCCAAATACCGTTGTGAAAAAAGTGATTTTGAAGGTAGAACTTTCACTATCGTCTTCTACATTTTCTTCATCTTCTTCCAAATTTTCATCTTCTACTTCCGGTAAGCCATCCCATAAGCTGCGACGAACAATTAACCAGATAAAGAAGGCTTTTGCAAAACACCCCAACGCACTGATATATGCTGATAAATCTATGTTATAATCTGAGCGATCTGCCAAATGCTCTAAAAAGCCAAATAAACCTATGGCATATATCATTCCATAAAAGGCTGATGCCATACTTAAAGCCTTTTCATTATTAACATTAACCAAGCGCCATTTTTCATTATATGGAGCAAAAACAACGCGGGCAATTGCTCTGCCTAACAAAACATATAAAGAAAAGAACAAAAAACTACCGATGACAGATGCAAAATAACCATTAATAAGTTCTGTGGAGGCTATCCATATTAACATACCAATAATAATGCATGACGGAATCACCCCATAACCAATAGCCACACAGATTGCCGCCCAAACTTTTTTGCCGTATCTTGGATGCTCAATTTCATTATTATATCCAAATTTGCGCATAATCAACAAACGCAAATACACACCCAAAACCAAACTCAAAATAAAGATGAAAAAAACAGGAAGGACATTGCTGTAAACCTGCCCTTTTTCCGTTTGATTTAAACTATCATACCAATTTATCGGAGAATAAATAATATCATAAGCAAAACTCAATAGATATTTATTTGCTTCTAATAAATTTGCCGGATTTATCAGCGGATTTTGTTTGTTGAACAAATTACCAAAAAGTTCTTTACTGCGTAAGTTTAAGATACGCGTATCTGTTTCATCCAAACGAGCTAAAATAACATCAGCTTCTGCAACTTTGCCTTTTTGTGTATTTAACTCCGCCGTAAATTCTTTACGCTTTTGTGATAATAATTTTGATTCTTTTCCGCCTTCAGGTGCTTCTCCCAATGCATCTAGCTTTTTTTGCGTATATTGCATATCTTGCTCTAAAGATTTTTTCTTCTCCAAAGCTAACGTACGCATGGTGGAAGATAACCTAATGCTGGCTTGCAAATAATCAGGTTTGGCGGAACCGCTTTTTAAGATTTTGTCCATATCATTCAGCATAGTGCTGAACTTCATATAATCAAACTCAGTTAAGGTTTCTGTTGTTTGAGTTGCGGTTGTTTTATCTTGAGCAAAAACATTATTCACACCAGCAAGCAAACAGAAAAATGAAAAAAGCAAAAGCGGTAAAATCTTTTTCATCGGAATATTCCTTAAACTTTATGATAACAAACTATTTTCCTAACATCAATTTCATAACATTAAAGGCATTTTTGGCCACGCCGACACGCAAGTTATCTGCCACACACCAGAAACTAATGCCGTTTTCAACCGAAATATCTTGACGTAAGCGGCTGACGTAAACCTCATTTTCTCCTTGGACGTCACTCATGGTAACATAGCCGCCGTTAACGTGTTTATCAAACACAACCACGCCTTCGGTTTTGCTCATAAGAGAACGAACATCTTCAACATCAACCTCATCTGCACATTCAACATTGACAAACAAGCCACAACCAATAAATGCCGGTATAACGGCGCAGTTGGCGTGCACCTTAACATTGCCGTTCAAAACCTTTTTAGTTTCTGCATTTAATGCCCATTCGGTCTGTGTTTCATCACCCAAAAATTCTCCAACTTGCGGAATGACATTAAATGCAATTTGCTTATTAAAAACTTGTTGGTCATCAACAAGAGAATCGTTCATATAAATTTTTCTGACTTGGTTGAACAGCTCATCCATACCCTCTTTACCATAAACAGAAGTAGAACTGTATGAGGTGACAACCAAACGGTTAATCAAATATTTTTCATGAACCTTGCTCAAAGGTAACAACATTTGGGTTACAGCGGCAGAGGGAATCGAAACCAAACCTCGTTTTGCCTCACTAATTTTGGCATCATTAACACCGGCCACAATCATCGGCACATCACTTTCAGCAAAAAAAGCAGAAGATGTATCAACAACTTTTATGCCTTTGTTCAAAGCCTTTGGAACATAGCGCTTGGCCAGCTCATCGGTGGTGGCAAAAATGGCAACATCTACCTTGCCAAAATCAAAATCATCAAGATTATAAACATCTAAGTCATCATCTTCACCGTAAGAAACTTGGTTGCCCAAGGCTGATTTATAATCCACGGCAAAAACATCTTTGGCTTTGATACCGTCTTCTTCCAAAAAACTTAAAATTTCTCTTCCGACGCTTTCCATTACGCCGATAACTGCAATCTTTGTCATTTGAATCTTCCTTAAAATAAAAAACATTTTGCTTTTTATATAACAATTTTTTTCTTTATACCAATAAATATTTAAAATTTTTAAAATATTTTGTTGACGGATTTTAGACAAAATAATGTATTCCTCTTGTTTTAAGATTATTGTGGTTATTGTTATAAATGGATTGATTGATTCTTTGCTAAGAGGGAATAGTCGGTTGGTTTTTGGCGATGATGATAATAAGCTTAAGGCTCTTGCTCCGAAAATCGGGTAAGATATTTTATTCATCTAAATTTTTTTATTTTATGAAAAATTTTAATTTTAAGGCAATTATTATTGCCATCGTTGCGCCATTCGTTAGATTGTTTCCTGCATGGGCACTCAAGTACACAAAAAGGTCAAACAAGTATGCCGAGAAGTTTCAGCTTTCAGCTATTAAGGAAAAAAATTATCTATTAGAGCATCCTCAATCAGCAGAGTGGATTGGAGAGCGTATTTGGCATTGGCAAACGCGCAAATTCTTCTATAACCGCAAAGACGTATTACCGGAACTCTTTGAAATTTTTATCAAAGATATTCCAAACTCTGTAATCTTTGAGGCGGCATATGAAATTGCTCCCGAAGAAGCTATCAAGGCTAAAAGCTACACACTTGATAGCAAACGGATTGTAAAAGCATGTGATGATAACATAAATTATCTTTACATCTTAGTAGACAAACAACCCCAAAGCTTTACGGTTGATGTGGTAAAGAAACTAAGCTACAAACTCAAAGAAGCTTATTTTTCTTACATCTTTACAAAATGTAGGTGGGAAGAATTGATGGTCTTGGATGTTGTGCTATATGAACAATATGCGCAATGCGATTTGGCAAAAAAATGCCTTTTTTTTTTAATGGGGTTGAAAGATTATAAACCAAATCTTTCGGCAGAGCAATTAAGCTCTCTTGGTGATGATTTTGAGAAGTGGTGCAAAAATTCTGACCCATATGCCGTGGCTGATAAAATGGCGGATTATTGGGCTGAAGGAAGAAATTTTGAAGCCATTAATAATTTGCTTCAACGTCTGATAAAAGCAGAGGTTTCTCCGCAGCGAGATGACCTTGCCCGCAAGCTATTGCAGCTACAGCCATCGGATGTAAGCATCCATTATGCAGATAGTTTACATTCAATGTTAGAACACGGCATTGCTTGTCCTTATGCTTTTAAGTTTTTGTTAGACCAAGAAGATTTGGCAAATGTTAATCTTAACTTGGCTCTTTGCATTAACCAAAAACTTGAAGGCAAAATATTAAGGCAAGATTTTGAGTGCTTCAATGACAAGCAAAAAGAAAATCTTTTGGTCGCTTTGGCAGAAGATGGCTTGCTCTCTAAAAAAATGCTCAATCACACTCCAAATGAGACTATCAAAAGCAAATTGTTGGACATTTTGGAAGAAAAGGCTCAAGTCAAATGGTTTGACCCTCAATTGGGATACAGCGTTAAAGCTGAATCTGTAAAAATCCTTGATAACTATTTTAGAAAAGGAAAAATCTATGGTGCACTCCAAGATTTGACTTTTAGGGATTATAATTGGGTTCAAATTTTTGTTGAGCGGAATTGGTATGACGAGCCGCATAAATTAAAATTGATGCAGAGTGTGTTTGTACCTCAAATTCAATTTTTTATGCAAAATTATGGTATCACACAAGCTCAGTTTGAGGCTCTTCTTACGGGAAGAAATGCCAATTTGGCTCCTGAGGCTATGCTGTATTTGAAAAAATAAACCTTAGCTCCTGAGGTTATAATAGGAGCAACAAATCAATCTAGCCATTTTCAAAACGCCCCGGCTTGTGAAAGTCAGGGCGTTTTTCTTATTTAAATTGGGCGGTATATAAGGCTTTGTAAGCACCGTTTTCTTTTTCTAACAATTCTTGGTGCGTGCCTTCTTCAATAATCTCACCATCATTAATAACCACAATCATATCTGCATTTTGAATGGTTGATAAGCGGTGCGCAATCACAAAAACCGTTCTCTCTTTCATCAAATTTTCAATAGCTTTTTGAACAACGGCTTCAGACTTATTATCCAGCGCAGAAGTTGCCTCATCCAAAACCACAATCGGGGCATTTTTTACAAAGGCTCTGGCAATGGATAATCTTTGTCTTTGACCACCTGAAAGCAAGGTTCCCCTTTCTCCGATATCTGCGTCTAAACCTTTTTCTTGCTCAGCTACAAATTCATCCAAACAAGCCATCTTAATAGCCTTCTTCAATTCTTCTTCCGTGGCGTTTGGATTGCCCACCAACAAATTATCTCTGATAGTGCCGCCGAACAAAAAGTTGTCTTGAAAAACAACGGCAATTTGTTCTCTTAAACTTTCTAACGTCAAGTCTTGAATGTTTTTACCGTCTATGCTGATTTTTCCTGATTTAATATCATAAAAGCGCGGCAACAAATTAACTATTGTACTTTTTCCGCCGCCGGAATTGCCAACCAAAGCAACCGTTGTTCCGGCTTTTATATTCAGATTGATATTTTTTAGAACCGGAATATTTTTTTCATATTCAAAACAAACATCTTCAAATTTAATTTCTTTTTTAACAGAAGTTAAAACTTCTGCTTTTTTCTTGTCTTGAATTTCTGGCTTAACATCCAAAATTTCAGAAATTCTTTCAATTGCCAAAAATGATACTTGAACAGCATTAACACTTTTGCCAATATTTTTGATTGGATTATATAGCATAATCAAAGCTGTAATGAATGAAACAAAATTACCACTGGTGATGGTTCCGTTAACAATTAAATAGCTTCCATAACCAATAACCGCACCCACGCCAATGGCTGACATAACGTGCATCATTGGGGTAAGCCAAGCCGTCTTTTGCACCATCTTAATTCCTAAGCGGAACAAACGACGCAAAATGCCGTCATATTGCTCATACATTTTGCCTTGCAAATTATATGCCGCAATGGTTTTGTTGCCGGCGTAAGTCTCATTGTATTTGGTTAAAATTGTGCCATTTTCTTTAACTTGAGCCTGAACCAAATCTTTTATCATTTTGCGAATTGCCGCCAATGGAGCTAATGCCCCTCCCAAAACCACAATGGCAATAAGCGCTAACTGCCATGAATTATAAAACAACACACAAATTAAGGATATGGAAGAAAAAACTCTGGAAGTGAATAAACGTACATTGTCTAACAAACCAGAACATGCTGTATCTGCATCTGAAGAAAATCTTTGAATAATTAAACCGGAATCATTTTTATCAAAAAACGCAGGTTCTAACACTAGCAATTTTTTATACAAATCTCTTTTTACATCTTGCGTGATTTTCATTCCCACCCAAGAGTTCATATAAGTTGAAAGATAGGTTAACGCTCCTTGAAAAACCGTAAATAAAACAATAACCAACGGAATAATGGCCGGAGATTGCGCTGATTTATCTACCAAAACAATATCCATATATGGCTTTAGCGCCCAAGCGATTACCGCATCCAACGCCCCAATCGGAATACTTAACGCAACGGCAAAAAGCGCTCTGTAATAATAGGGTGTTATATAAGGCAGCATCTTTTTATAATGCGCCGAAAACTTCATTTTAGGGGTTAAGGATACCTCTTGCAAATTAACCGTCATCTTTTTTTCCTATATCAACTGCAGATATTTTAAAATGATATATACAGCCGCAAATTCTAATATAATCATTAAATAAAACATGGCACGAAAACTTTTTTTGACCGTTTTATGATGAAAAAGTTTTTGCGCAACCAATGCTCCAAACCACCCTCCCAAAAACTCTAATGTGTGGAGCGTGTTTTCCGGAACGCGCCAAGAATGTCTTATTGCCGCACGCTTGTCAACAAAATAGGCAATGATTGTGACTATATTTATACTGATTAACTGAAAAACCAAAAATAACAGAAGTGTTTTGTTGCCAAAAACACTGGCTCTGAAATAATGCGTTTCAACATAATAAGCACTCAAAATTACAATTCCGCAGTGCAATATATAAAAGCTGTTTTTTTGCAGCGGACGCACTAACGCCAACAAACCTATTAAGATTATGGAAAAGGTTAAAACCATTTAATGTCATCCTTTTTATCTTCTAAATTTGAATTGCGTTTGGCAAAATCAGGCACCAAAGGCTCTTTGAAGCTTTTTTTCAAATCTATTTCTTTGGCTGCCTCTAAAAGCAAAGCTGACCTTTCTTGCGGTTTGGGGTGCGTGTCTGTTGAAAAATATATGCTGTTTTTGCTTCTTGCCGCTAATTTTTTTTGCATCTGGCTCATTTGTTTATAATCATATCCGGCTCTGGCAACATAATACACGCTTAAATAATCTGCCTCAAACTCAAAGTCTTTTGAATATATTTTGGAACCAATATTTGAACCGGTATTGGTGGCCACATTGGTCGGATTGTTAGCCAAGCCGTCTATCACTCCGCCAATCAAAGCTCCTACGGCGGCGTTCATTTGTCCGGCCTCCGGATGTCCTAACGTGTTGTGAGCCAACTCATGCGCCATAACAGCCGCCAACTCCAAATCATTTTGCATATAATCAATTATGGCTTCTGTCATATAAACATCTTCACCATCGGCATAAGCATTAATATCTTTATATTGTTTGTCTATTTTCAAATCATATGGGCAAACATTATCCGGATTTAGAGTTAATGTTTTTAATTTTCCTTTTCTTTCAATTTCAATTTCAATCGGCATCCCTAAATTTTGGCTGGTTAAATTATCATCTAAAATCTCTTGAAATTCTTTTTTAGCATCTGCAACATTGGGGGCGGCAATACCAAAAATGGATACTACCTTATCCATGGGTTTTAAGCCGGCTTTATCCGCTGCTGAATTGGGAATCACATACCTGACATAAATAACATTCTCTTCTGCAAAATAGTTTAGAGCTTTTAAATCTTCCTCTTCTTCTTTGGTTTCTTTACTTGTAATTTGCCACCAATGTTTTTTGGGCAAGTATACACCCACATCAAAGCCAAGCCCTGGTTTTAACTTGCGATCACACAACTCCTCGCCCGTGTTTTTCTTTAAATTATAAAAAATTGTCTGTATTTTTTTATCTCTCTTAATGGCATAATTTCTTGCATATTCATAATGATCTTGTCTGACTTTGTCTTGATCTACCCAGCTGGTTGAGGGAAGATTTGCCGTTGGCGTTGCGCAAGAGCTTAAAATTATGCTCACACCACATAGAAAGCTAACTGTTTGGGCTTTGCTCATTTTACTTTCCTTTTATTTTTGTTTTGTTCTCTCATTATATCTTCATATTGCGGACAATCTGCATATGAAATATTGCGACGGCGAAACTCTATTAATATTCTGTTTAATATGTAAGAGTCTTCCTGATAATCAAACATTGCTTCACACAAATCTTCTCTTGAAGCACGTCCTGTCCATGCATTTAACTTTTCAGGATATTTATAAAATTCTTGTTTATCTATGCCTGTTGAACACGCTGTTATTAAGAATAAAATAAAGAATATGCATTTTTTCATTTTTTCTTCCTTCTTTTTTTCTTAAGAATATATAATTTTTTATAAATTGCAATTGCGATTATTTGTTTTCAGGTGAATAAGTCAAAAAAACTGATGTGTTTTTATTTTTTGCGGGTATATTATTGTTAAAAATGTTTATTTAAAGTGTTTTTAGGATAAAAAATGAAAAATTATCTTCTTGTTTTTGCTTTATTATCTTTGCTGAGTGCTTGTAACCCATATAGCGATGAAATGGTTTATTATTACGAAGATGAATCGGCTACCATTGAAACAAATGCCGCTCCGACAAAGTCTGTATCTTCCGAAGATTTGATTACACCTCCTATGCTGAGTGAAAATGCAACAACTCAAGAAATTATTCAAGAAACTACAATTCAAGAAAATATTGTAGAAATGCCTTTGGATAAACAAAATAAAACTGATGCCCCGCAAGCTCAGGATTTGATTCCTATGACATATGGAGACAACGTCCAACCAAATTTCACAAAAAAAACCATTCCTGCTTTCAATGGCTCTGACATCTCTCCAAAAGTTTATGCTATTGTTGCTTCTAGAACCGTTAATAAAATGCTTGATGAGACACAAAATTTGTATCAATCAAAAGATGCCAAAAAAAAATTGTTTATTCCTAAAGCACAAAAGTTAAATTCTTCTTTGCCAGATGGTTTTAATTATGCCAATAAGACAATCTATGATATCGTTGATGGCTCTTCAATGTTTATTCTTGTTTCAAAAGTTGATGATGCCGACTTGGTTTTGGAATCTTCTTTTGATGCAAAAGCCAACCCGAACATGCCGTCTCCGATTATTGTTTTTAATTTAACATTAAAAGATAACGCCGGAAAAGTTATTGATTCTTGGCAAGAAAATATTAAGCAATTGGCAAATGATGACCAAAGTTGGTGGTAATATGCGGCTTTTTTACTTTGTTGCATTCTCTTTTGTTTGTTTGATTTTTGCTCATTGTGCTTTGGCCGCAGATGAAAGTACTTGTGTTTTATATGCAAATGCTTGTGAAAAAATTTCTAAAGAAGAAACCATTTCTTCAATTAGACTGAGAGCTGCTGATAAAGCAACCTTTTTGGCTGTGCAGAATCTGGATGAAATTAAAAATCTTGCCTCTAATATTAATGAACACGATAAAAATGTTATCATTTATGATATTGTTGATAATTATGTTGAAGATTTGTCCATACAAACCACAAAACAAGATAACGATAATATTTGTGTGGAGGTTTCCGGCTTTGTCTCTAAAGATAATATAGCCTTTGCCCTTGAAAATTTTTCTCAACCGCAAAATATTCTTGATAAAAATGAAGGCGCTGAGCCACAAACAGACTTTACACAACCAGAACAAAATAACACCGCAGAAAGTGCTCCTAATCAGGAGAAAATTCTTTCTATTGAAAAAAATAACATTTATAACAATGAAGAAAAAGCTCTCTTAAAAAACAATAATAAAAAACTTTTTATTGCGCCTTTAGAGTTTTATAACAATACAAGGTCTCAATCTTATGCAAAAATTTTGCAAAAAGTTTTTGAACAAAACCCTTATTTTGATATTACTCAAAATTCAAATGAAGCTGATTATATCATCCGTTCAAAAGTGCTTAGAGCTAAGGTAGACAGCATTAACTCTCAAAAAAATCGGATGCAAATGGTGGTGATGGTGGAAGCTGAATTTGTTGATAACAAAAGCTCTGTAACAGAACATCAAAATCAATTTATTTTGTTTAATGCTCATGATGATGAACAAAAAGTGGCTGCTCAATTAATGCAAAAACTTTTAACCAAAGCAGGCAAAATTATTTTGAAAAAAGTGCAAAAAAATGCTCAAGTCACTTCTTCTCTATCTTCTAAAAAAGAAAATTTTAGTATGATTACGCCTGAAAATTAATTTAATCCCATGGCACTATGCGCTGATATGGGTAAGATTTTCCAACTAAAAGACGACAATTTATCAATTTTTGCTTGCGCATAATATTCTTGTATTTTATCTACAATTTTTTTCTCATATTCGCTTATTTCTGCTGAATCTATACAAACATACAAACTAATTTCCAGAGTTGATAACACGTCTCCCATAATTTCATAGTCATAGACGCAAATTTTTCCTTGCAAATTGTTTAATAAAATTTTTTGAATATTCTTAAAATGTTCCAAATAATTATAATTTTTATAGCGTTTGAACAGATTATAATATTTTTCTTCATTTTTACAATTTGGATTAGTGAATATTCTTTCCAGCAAAGCTGCATTTGCCGTCATAGTGGCATATTTTAAAATCACTGCAAAATATTCTTGCATTCCTTTATTAAAATCTGCAAAACAAGATTTTAACAAAATTGCAGCCATATCCAGCTGGCAGATATTTAATAAGTTATTTATATACAAATATTTTTCTGCTCGTCCTAAATCAACACCTTTATCCCAAAGTTTATACGCAAATGCCTTTGCTTTTTCATAATTTCCTAACATTGTGTTTACTTGCATTAAAGCAATATAAATCAGCTCATCTTCAGAATCTTCAGCGGCTTCTTCATATAAAGAGCGTTCAATTTGAATGATTGTCTCAACTTTATTAAACGGAAGTTCCATTAATTGCTTGTATAAAAACAAGACTTGATCATCATCTTCATTTTCTAAATAACTTGATGACATTGCCTGATTGTATTCTTCCATTTTTACACCTTTTTTTCTAACATAAATGTTACCGGTCCGTCATTTATCAATTCCACTTGCATATCTGCCTGAAAAATTCCGGTTTGAGTTATGATACCATAGTTTTTCAAACATTCTACAAAATATTCATATAGTGGCTTGGCCTCCTCAGGGCGAGCGGCAGTTTCAAATCCGGGGCGATTGCCGCGGCTGGTGTCTCCGGCCAAAGTAAACTGAGATACGGCTAAAAGTTCACCGTTAATGTCTTGGACGGACAAATTCATTTTTCTTTCCGAATCCTCAAAAATGCGCAAGTTAACAACTTTTTTTGCCAGATATTCGGCTTCTTTTTGCCCATCGCCTTTTTCTACGCCCAATAAAATCAGCATTCCTTGCCCGATTTGGGAATAAAGTTGACCATTAATTTCAACCGATGCTCTTTTTACTCTTTGTACCAAAGCTTTCATATTTTTATTTTCCTTTTATTTACCTATGGTAATTATGATAAAGCATATTATATTTAAGATAGTTTTAATTATCGGGTATAAATTTATGAAAAAAATATATTCTGTTTTATTGATTATACTATTTGTCTCTGCCTGTTCTTCTTTAGGCAAGGGCATTGCTGAAGCCGTGTTGGAAAATGATAATGCCCCTTCCACTCTGCAGTGTGATATCAGGGGAGATAAGTTTGACGGCATTAATCAATATTTTGCAAATGGAAAAGAGGTTAAAGTTCTTATCATTCACGGCGTGGGCACGCATCAATCCGGATATTCGGGCAGAATCCGTGACAATTTGTGCAAAAAGCTTGATCTACACATTGTTTCCAGATGCCCCAAAAACATCACTTTAATTGACCCAAATGACAAAAAAACCGTTATCGGAACATTGCGTGTTTCTCGTGCGCAAAGCAAAGACCTCAAAAAAAACATCCTTTTTTATGAGCTGGCTTGGTCTGAAACAACAATTGCCCAAAAACAAATCTTGAAATATGACATGGCTAAAGAAAACACCTACAAACGCGCTGCATTCAACAATGTGGTTAAAGGTTTTATGAATGATACCGTTCCTGACCCGCTTATCTATTTGACTGATGAGCATAATTATATTTTGAATGCCACAAAGCAATCTACCTGTTTGATGCTTGGTAAAACTTGGAATCAACTCAAGGACGGCTCTCAAGAACTGTGCAATGTTGCCCCTTATAAACAAATTAAGGCTTTGAGTGAAGATAACATTATCTTTGTGACACATAGTTTAGGCAGTCGAATCTTTATTGACGCTATGTTGAGCCTTGCCGATGATGTTGCAAAAGCAGAAAAATCTGCTAAAGCTCAACAATATATCAATCAACTCAAAAACAAAGAAATAACCGTGTTTATGTTGGCCAACCAATTGCCGTTTTTGCAAATTGGGCGTAAGGTTCCCAAAATTCACGGGCAGATGAACTCTTACTGCAAAGTTGGCAGCAAGAATTACAACAACCGTATTTTTAAGCGCTTAAATATCGTTGCTTTTTCTGACCCGAATGATATCTTGAGTTATACCATTCCGCAGAGTTTTGTTGATAATTATCTAGATTCCAGAATTTGTCCGTTTGTGACTAATGTTAACTTAAATATTATTGAACCTGTTTCTGCTTTTGGAATCAGCGCTGTTAACCCATTGGCCGCGCACACAAATTATGATAATGACGGCCGTGTTCTCGAAATTATTACTCAAGGAACACAAGATAATGTCAATGAAGCCATAACTTCAGAAAAATGTTATTTTTATGAAACTCAGGATTAGGAGAAAAAAATGCCAGAATATAATATTTATGACAATAAACGCTTTATTTTGGACGGCAACGGTGGTCTTTCCAATGAAGACAATGGAAAATTTGCTATTTGGCATAATCTGGATTATCAAAATCCAAACTCCTACCAGATTTTGGTTGAAAATTATCAGCTAGACCCGTTGATTGTAGATGCGCTTTGTGATACAGATACGCGCCCGCGCTTTGTTTGTTATGATACCGGAATTTTGCTTATTTTGCGCGCCGTAAACCTCAACCCAGGGAGCAACCCAGAAGATATGATTTCTCTTAGGTTTTGGATTGATGAAAACAAAATCATTTCTCTTCAACACCGCAACCTTAAAAGCATTAAAAAAATTGCCGATGCTTTAGAAAATAATATGGGACCCAAAACTCCGATGCAATGTTTTCTTACTTTTGCCAATGCCATTGCCGATGTGATTGTTAAAACAACCAATGATTTAACTGACCGCACTGATGACGTGGAAGAAGAAATTATTGATATTCAAGATATGGATGACCTTAAAATTCGTGGTGAAATTAATGACCTGCGCCATGAAATTATTGCCTTGCGCCGCTATATTGCTCCAATGCGCGAGGTGTTCCAAAACTTGCAGTTGGAAAAAAATATTCTCATCACACCAAAGGTTAAAATACGCCTCAAAGAAGTGGCTAATGATGTGGTTAAATCTTTGGAAGATTTAGATTATTGCCGTGAGCATATTTCTTTTTATCATGAAGAACTGCAAGGTAGAATCAGTATTAATATGAGCCGTATTATGTACATAATTTCCATATTTACGGCTATCTTCTTGCCATTAACCTTAATTACCGGTCTGCTCGGTATTAATGTGCAAGGAATCCCGATGGCAGATAACGAACACGCTTTTTGGATTGTGTGTGTTATTATGCTTGTTGTCAGCTTGATATTGGTTTACTTTATGAAAAAGAAACGCTGGATGTAAAAATCTAGCCTTGATAAAACATATAACCAAAACAAACGGCTGCAACAATTCCCGCAAAATCTGCCAGCAAAGCACATGGCAGAGCATGTCTGACTTTGCTGATTTTGACCGCACCGAAATAAACCGCCAAAACATAAAACGTGGTTTCGGTTGAGCCTTGAACAATGCAAGAAATAAAGGCCGGAAAGCTATCTGCGCCATAAGTTTGCATGGTTTCAATCATCATGGCACGCGCCCCGCTTCCCGATAATGGTTTGAGCAATGCGGTGGGAAGTGCAGCCACAAAAGCTGTATCCAAGCCGCACAAGGCAAAGATTTTTTCAAAGCCAAGCACTATCAAATCCAAAACGCCCGAACTTCTTAAAACAGCAATGGCTACCAACATTGCCACCAGATACGGCACAATACGAATGGCTATATCAAAGCCTTCTTTGGCACCTTGAATAAATGTTTCATAAACATTGAGTTTTTTCAGAACACCGGCACTGATAAAAAGGATGATAAAGCCAAACAAAACGGCATTACCCCATTCGGCAGAAACTTTCAATCGCACATCAGAAGGAAGAGAAGTAAAGTACCAAGCCACGCCACCGATAATGATGAAAAAAGCTAACATATAACTTAAGACAACTCGATTAAAAATATTGAGCTTTTGCACAAATGCCACACTCAAAAAGCCAACTAATGTAGAAACAGAAGTGGCAAATAATATCGGCATAAATACGGCTGCCGGATTGGCGCTTCCAAGCTCGGCACGATACATTAAAATGGTAATTGGAATCAAAGTAACGGCTGAGGCATTAATCACCATGAATAAAATTTGAGCATTTGAGGCTTCATCTTTTTTCTTGTTCAACTCTTGCAGTTGCTCCATCGCCTTCAAACCCATCGGCGTTGCGGCATTATCCAAACCCAAAACATTGGCTGCCATATTCATAATCATTGAGCCCATGGCCGGATGACCTTTCGGTACTTCGGGCATAATTTTGCAAAATAACGGCTCTAAAATCTTGGCTAAAACCTTTGTCAAACCTGATTGCTCGGCAATTTTTAATAAACCCAACCACAAGCACAAGATGCCGGTTAAGTTTAAAGAAATGCTGAATGCGGTTTTGGCAGAAGAAAAAATATCTCCGACAATATTACTCCAAACACCACTCACACCAAAATATAAACTTTGCGCAATAGCGGCAATAAAACCTAATACAAAAAATGAAACCCATATAACATTCAGCATTTTTTTCTCCTCATCTGGATATTAATTAATTTTTTTTAATAAATCTTAAAGATTCAAACCCTTATGATGTGGGCATATAATTTTTTTGGGAGTTCTGTTATGAATAATGATATTTTATGGATAATTGCTGCCGTTGTAGTTGTTGGCTTTTATTTAATTTATGTTTCTTTAATCAAGAAGAAAAACAGATTAAAAGAATCTGCTTCCGGCATTGATGTTCAACTCAAAAAACGCTATGACCTCATTCCTAACCTGATGACCATGGCTGCTAAATATATGGAACATGAAAAATCCATGATGGAAGAAATTGCGCGTTTGCGTAGCGAATCTATGAATGTGAACTTTATGGCAGACCCTAGCAAAAAAATTGAATTGGAAAATATGCTTTCTGCCCGAATGAATGACTTCAAACTTTCTGCTGAGAACTATCCTGATATGAAATCTAACCAAGCTTTGATGAATGCAATGGAAAGTTTAAACAGCGTGGAAGAACATATTGCCGCTGCTCGTCGTTTTTATAACGCAAATGTTACTGATTTGAAAAATGCCGTAGAAATTTTTCCAAGTTCTTTCGTGGCTAAAATGATTGGCATTAAAGATGAAATGCCTTACTTTGAAGCTGAAGAACAGGCTAAAAAATCTATTAATGCGCAAGATTTTTTTAAGTAGGACCTCATGGAAAATCGAAGCATTGAAGAATTAAAAGCCGGATTTGAGCGTTTTTACACGGAAAATCTTTTGCCGATTGCGCAAGTTACCGAAAATATCAGAAAAAAATATTTGCGCTATTTTATTATCGGTTGCTTGTTTGCTTTTGTGAGCATTCCGGCAATTATGTTTTGGATTTTTACTCACCAAGAACAACTCAGCTCTCAACCACCTCAAGATGATTGGCAAACCTCAGCTGCTTATATGATTATTTTAATCATTCTCGCAATTGCCGGTTCTCCGCTGTATCTTTATCGCAAAAAATCTAAAAACCAATTGATGCCAGAGCTTATTAAATATTTTGACGGCTTTATTTATCAGTTTGAAGGAAATATCAGTTCTGCAATTGTTCAAAAATCGCGCTTGATTAATGATTATAATGCTCATTCTTGCGATGATTATTTTTCCGGCACATATAAAAATGTGGAAATGATAGTTTCTGAAGAAAAATTTGAAAAAGTGACAACATCTTATAATAATGGCAAAAGCAGAGAACATCGCTCAAACGTGTTTGACGGTATTATTGTTTTACTTTCAATGAACAAAGATTTTTCCGGTCAAACTGTTGTTTTTCAAGATAAGGGGATTTTTAATAAGGTTGTTTCTTGGAGCAGAAATCTCTCGGGCTTGGAAACTATCCGTCTTGAAGATAGCCTATTTGAAAAAGAATTTGAGGCTTATGGCACCAACCAAGTGGAAGCGCGCTATCTCCTCACAACAGCATTTATGGAAAGAATGCTGAAACTAAGAGAAGCCTATAAAGCCAACCGCATTGAGTTTAGCTTTTTTGACAACCGCCTTTTCATCACTTTAGCCACCAAAAAAAATATGTTTGAGGCCGCTTCCCTTTTTAAAAGCTGCTTGGATAGAACTTTGATTGATGAAACATTCAATCAGTTTCTTTCCATTATGGCCATTATTGATATTCTAAAACTGGATAAAATCCAATATACGGGGTGAAGAAAAAGGCTTGTAAAAATTACAAGCCTTTTTTATTTCTCCACTGCTTTCCCTGCTGCAAGATTTGTTGTTGGCGGTAGTGGGTTTGAATATTGACTAGAGTTTGAATATAATTGTTTTCTAAATTTTCTTTGCGCAAAAATTTATCTATTACCTTATCTCCAACAGAATTATGGTCATCAAAATCTAAAACTTCCGCGCAAATTTTGCTCACCAACCTTTCTTTGGCCAAATGCGGCAATTGATATTTTTTCACATCATCTTCCACGCAGATATGGGTGAACTCGTGCGTAATTATAAGCGGTAAAAAATTTGGTGTCATACACTGAGGGCTCAATGTAATTTCATTTTTTTCAGTATTATAAAAACCGCCGCTCATCGCACCGGACAAATTGATGGTTAAATTTTCCGGATGTTTTATCGGCAGTTTTTGCAACATCTCGTTTTTTTCCAGCACAAAAGGAATGGCTTTTTTTTCTATTATCTTTTTACTTTCTTCTAACTTTTCTTTATCATAAATTTTTGTTGTAAAATAAGTTTCTACCTCTTTTAATTCTTCCTCACTCAAATTTGGTTTAGAAAATTTTTCTAATAAATAATGATGATAAAAAAAGCTCTCTGCCGGATAAAACTTGGCATATTTTTGATGATAGCCCTGATAAACATTCAACTGATGTTGCCAACTTTCCTGTTCATCCAATATTTTAACCGCAATTTTCATATTTTTCTCCATAATGCAAGAATAAAATATTTTTCTTGATTTTGCTAGAGTTTTTTAACCAATGGCTTTTATACTTAATGCAAATAAACATTAAGGGAGAAAAAATTATGAAAGTTGGAATTATCGGTGCCGGATTTGTTGGTAGTACCACAGCTTATACTTTGGTTTTGAAGTCTTTGGCTAGTGAAATTGTCCTTATTGACCTTAACGAAGCAAAAGCTGAAGCCGAAGCCTTAGATGTACTGCATGCCGCTGCATTAAACAGCCCTTGCAAAGTTCATCGTGGTGAATTTTCTGATTTGAAAGATGCTAATGTTGTCATTATCTGTGCCGATGCGCAACCCCCTCTTGCCAATGCGGCTTCTGATACTTTGGAAAATAATAAAGCAATTATGAAAAAAATTGTGCCTGAAATTGTAAAATTTGCTCCAAGCTCCATTATCTTAGTGGCTACAAACCCCGTGGATATTATTACTAAAATTGTGCTCGATTTTTCTCAATTTCCAAAAGACAGAGTTATTGGAACCGGAACTGTTTTGGATTCTGCTCGTTTTCGCGCTATTTTGGCTGAAGAACTCAATATTGCACCGCATTCTATCCACGCTTATGTTATGGGAGAACATGGAACTTCTGCCTTGCCTTCTTGGTCTACGGCAACAATCGGCGGAGAAAAAATTCTTTCTTATGCAAACAGAATCGGAAAACCTATTTCTGAAGACAGACAAAAGCAGATTGCTTTAGAAATTGTTGAAAGCGTTTCCAAAATTAATCGTAGTAAAAAATCTACTTATTACGGAATTTCCGCCGCAATTGCAAAAATTATTGAAGCTATTGCCAAAAACCAAAAAGCTGATTTAACGGTCTCGACCTTGCAAGAAGATGTATACGGCATTAAAAACATTTGTATTTCTTTGCCAACCATTATTGATAGAACCGGAGCTCACCAATCTTTACTTCCGGATTTATCCAGTGAAGAAGCTTGGGCTTTGAAAAATAGCGCTCAAATTATGGGAAAATACAATAATTAACATTTATATTGACAAATCTTGCGAATGAATTATTTATAAAAACATAGATTGTTATATATATGTTTAATTAAAAAAAATTAATTATTATGGAAAAGAGAATTGTCAATGTGTATCAAGCGCAACATGCTTTAAGAGATTCCGGTTTGCCTAACGCAAAGGGTATTGCCAATTATATGCCGCAGTTGATTAAGGTTAAGGAACACTCTGGATGGAAGTTTTTATTCTATTGGGAATGGGGAAATTTTGCTTATGACCCTGTTAAGCAGATTTGCGGCTGTTCCGGCAATGCGCGTGATGCCAAAGATTTTGAAAACTTGTTTTATGAAGTTGCCAAAGTCGGCGACCATAATAAAAAAGCAAGAGTTGTTGATTTCAAAGGTTATCCGGCCGTTGAAATTGATGAGTAAAAATAACAAAAAAAAAGAAGTTCCTCTTTACAAGGAACTTCTTTTTTTGTTATTGACGTGCTTCAAAAATTTCAAATGTTGATTTTAAATATGCTAATAATTCTTTATCTTCAAAAAACTTCTCACACTCGCTATCTGGTGTATTATCACCTTCAACCTGACGATAGCGTTGAAGATAATATTCTTTAACCCCTTTGGCTTTGAGTTCTTCGGCAATTGTATAAATATCTTTGACACTTAATACTCTCGGGTCACAAGTGGTGCGACACTCAAAATGCTTGCCGCTTTTTATTAACATATCCAAGCTTTTCATGGCTTTTTCAAAGTGGTTAATTCCGCCAACTGCTTTGGTATAATGTTCGGCATTCAACGGGGCCTTAATGTCAAAACCAACCCAATCAAGCAAAGGCAATATTTTTTCAAAATGCTCAGGACGATACCCTCCTGTGTGCATTCCAACCTCATACCCCATATCTTTAACTTGTTTAATATAATCTATTAAACAATCTTGAACCAAAGGCTCTCCACCACTAAAAACAACCGCATCTAATATGCCTTTTCTACCCTTCAAAAACTCTGCAAATTTCTCCCAAATAAAATTGGTTTCCGCACCGATTTTTTGTAAAGCTTTGTTGTGGCAAAAAGGGCAACGCCACGGACAGCCCTGCATAAAGACAACAGCGGCCATCTTATTTGGAAAATCGACGGTGCTGAATGTTTCAACACCGCCGATTTTAATCTCTTCTTGCATTATTTTTTCAATAATACTATTCAGCTGCAATGGCTGTATAATCTTCTCTTGCTTCCATACCTGCGATTGCTTTGCTTTCAGAGAAGCATACTCTTGTATAAAACTCTGACTTTTTGCCTTTGTTGAACTCAGATACCGGACGCAAATAACCCATTACTCTGGTCCAAACTTCGCAAGGTTGTCTTTCTTCATCTGATAATCTAACATCATTAATATTAATTGTAGTCATTTTTAATATACTCCAAGTTCTAAGAATTATTAACTTTATGCAACTTCTTTTCTAGAGGCTGCGGCTCTTTTTTCTGCCATTTTCTCTTCATCGCAGATTGGGCAGTATTTGTGTTCTCCGGAAATATATCCATGTTTTGGGCACACGGAGAAAGTCGGAGTGATGGTAATGTATGGTAAACGATAGTTGGTCAAAACTTTTCTTACCAAGTCACGGCAAACTTTGGCTGAAGACAGCTTTTGTCCCATGTAAAGGTGAAGAACCGTTCCACCTGTGTATTTTGTTTGCAAGCGAGCTTGCAAATCCAAAGCTTCAAACGGGTCATCCGTAAAGCCAACCGGCAATTGTGAAGAGTTGGTATAATACGGATTTTCTTGCGTGCCGGCTTGAATGATATTCGGGAAGCGTTTTTTATCTTCACGAGCAAAACGATAAGTTGCGCTTTCTGCCGGTGTGGCTTCCAAGTTATACATATGACCGGTTTCTTCTTGAATCTTAACCATTTGAGCACGGATATAATCCAAAAACTTCTCGGCAAAATCTTGACCAAACGGCGTAGAGATATTTTCTTTGCCATCGGTGTAGTTCAAAATCATTTCATTGATACCGTTAACACCAATGGTAGAGAAGTGATTGCGCAATGTTCCCAAGTAGCGTTTGGTATAAGGATACAAACCATTGTCAATCAAGCGTTGAATTACCTTGCGTTTGATTTCTAAAGAAGTGCGCGCAATGTTCATCAACTCATCAACACGAGCAAATAAACCTGTTTCATTGCCTTTATAAACATAACCTAAACGTGCGCAGTTAAAAGTAACAACACCGATTGAACCTGTTTGCTCCGCTGAACCGAACAAGCCGTTGCCTCTTGCCAACAATTCACGCAAATCTAATTGCAAACGGCAGCACATTGAACGAATTTGACCTGGTTTTAAAGAAGAATTGATAAAGTTTTGGAAATAAGGCAAACCATATTTTGCAGTCATTTCAAACAACAATTCAGTATTCTCATCTTCCCACGGGAAATCCGGCGTCATATTATATGTCGGAATCGGGAATGTGAACGGACGACCTTTAATATCACCTCTCATCATAACCTTGATGTAGGCTTTATTAATCATATGCATTTCTTCTTTCAAGTCACCATATGTAAAGTCTTGCTCAACACCTGCAATAATTGGGTGTTTATCGCGCAAATCTTCAGGGCATACCCAGTCAAAAGTAAAGTTGGTAAACGGTGTTTGTGAACCCCAACGAGAAGGAACATTCAAGTTATAAATCAGCTCTTGAAAAGCTTGTTCAACTTGATCATAATTTAATTTATCTGCTCTGACATAAGGTGCCAAATAAGTATCAACTGATGAAAAAGCTTGTGCTCCGGCCCATTCATTTTGCAAAGTGCCCATGAAGTTAACCATTTGTCCGATTGCGGCAGACAAGTGTTTTGCCGGACCGGCTTCAGCCTTACCAGGGACACCGTTAAAACCTTCATGAAGTAAGTTTTTCAAAGACCAACCGGCACAATATGCTGCCAACATATCCAAATCATGAATATGAATATCTCCATTGCGGTGTGCTTCTCCAACATTGGAAGGATATACATGGCTCAACCAATAGTTTGCTGTAACTTTACCGGAAACATTCAAAATCAAACCACCGTTTGAGTAACCTTGGTTGGCGTTGGCATTAACACGCCAGTCCAATCTTTCCAAATATTCATTAATAGAGCTTTCAACATCTACCATTACCTTTTTATCACTACGCATACGATTGCGTTGGTCTCTATACAAGATGTAGGCCTTGGCTGTGGCAAAATAGTTTGCAGAAATTAAAACTTGTTCTACCACATCTTGAATTTGTTCAATTGAAGGCAAGCTCTCTGCAAATTTGTGTTTTAGAACTTTCATAACTTGGGCTGTCAGCAACCAACTTTCTTCTTCACCAAATTCATTGGTATTTTGACCGGCTTTCAAAATTGCATTATAAATTTTTGTATTATCAAAAGGTGCCAAAGTACCATCTCTCTTGGTGACATTTTCAAATGGCGTGTTTTCATTTTCTTGTGATAAATTTAACTTGGTTTCTGACATCTCTATTTTTGACCCCTCTTCAATATTCAGAAATTACCCATAAAGAAAAACTACTACATTTTGTATTAAGAAAAAGTAAATAACAAAATATTGTGTTTGACTTTTTTTGTTCGATTTAAAGCTTGTGAAAACTTCTGGCTTAATATTGCGTTATGATAACTTAGATAACAAGTATTTTAATCTTAACAAAACGCTAAAATTATCTATCTTATTATATTTATTAGATAAAAAATTTTTTCTCTTGTAGATAAAATTCTTAATAACTTTTTTCTTATTTTTTTTATGCTTAAATTTGTGTCAAAATCTACAAAAAACGCAACTAAAAAATGTATTTTTATCGCGACTCTGATTCTTTCTTTATACAAATTATTGTAGGATTCGAATCTCTTTTATACAATATATAGTAACATTACAAAAAAAAATAAGAGAGCCTTGCGACTCTCTTATTTCTTGCTTCTTATTTTTAGTATTTAGGTTCGGTAACAACCTCTTCTCCAATGACGGTCTCTTCAATATATTCATCCGTACACTGCGGACCTAAACATCTTTTTAATACGGTTGCTTTTCTTCCTTCGGTCAACCCCATAACTCGCATAGATGGAACATAGACATCTACAATTGTAATTTTAAAGGTTACATAAGCAATATTGCCTTCTTCATCAGATATATAAATTTTTATTTTATATTCTTTATTTTCAGATGGTTGTACTTGCCCCGTAAACCTCATTTCCGTTTCATCATAATTTAACCAGCTTGGTAAAGGTGAATCATCATGCAAACCGGCTTTTGTGGTTAACTTACCTTGAAAATCTATTTTATTCAACACTTCTTTTGGAAGTTTAAAGTCTATTCTTTGCCATGTTTCTACAACCATATCCGGCACTAAAATTTGTGAAGAAATATTAACCGGCGGACGTTTGGCCGGAATATCCAACAAATACGGCCTGTTATCTGGCAAAAATTCTCCTTTTTCCCATTTTCTGAAGGTGCTTCTCAAATACATTGCAATTTGAGACGGCTTTTCATTCAACATATAATAAGGCAGCGCATCTAATCCTAATGTTGCATATAAATTACCTAAAGAATCTTGCAATTCAACATAGGCTGAATAAGCATTCGTCTCATCTTCTATGGCTTTTGCTGCTTCCAACTTGCTTTTTTCTGCTTTACTACCATCCATTATGGTTGTGTCTTCTGCTATGTTTTCTGAAACATTGGCCAACTCTTGGCTGATTTGATAATCTTCATATGCTGACATATATCTGGCCCAAGCAACATATACTTGATTCAAAATCAAAGAGGTTATTCTTTGTCTGCGTAATGTCTCTAACTCATTTTCTGAAGGATTTTTTAAATCTTCAAAAATATGAATAGCAACTTCTTCTCCCTGTTTGGCTATCAATCTATTATAATATGAAGGATTATTTTTATATTTTGTCTCTGACGGAGAGGCATATTTTTTTACATAAATCTTTAATTCTTCTTGAGATGTAACCATATCTCTTACTCTTAATTCCGGACGGTTGGTTAACGCTATCCACTCCATTTCTGAAAGATTTCCCTTTATTTCCGGCAAAGCAAAATTTCCATATTCTGAACCAACAAGCTTATATTCACTATATGGATGCAACCCCATTAATGTTGCTAAACGAATCTCTGAATCTTCAAACTCTCTTTTTAATGATGATAAGGTTTTGATTGCCTCAACATAGTTTCTTTTTTGAATCATTTCATCCATTGTCAGGCTGATACCTTGTTGAGCTTGCTCTTTGGCTTTGGCATTTATTTCATCAACTGCTAAAGTCATATATTCAATCATATCATCAACCGTTGGCAAAAATTTTTGCGCTGTTAAGGTCTTCCAATATAAAATTCTGGTCTCTTGCAAAATATTATGAATAACTTTGCGGCTTTGCTCATAAGCTATATTTCCTTTATATTCAGAATCCAAACTTTGATAATAGACACTTCCCACATCCAAAATATTCCATGCTTGTTTTAATTCTGCATTAGATTTGGAAGAGGTTTTATCCGTAATATAGCCTGCTTGTTCAAAAACTTCAGGCATTTTATCATAGCTTACTTTGCCCGCTTTTATGATGCTTTCTTCATAACTGCTTATTCTGCGGCTGTAATTATATTTCAATGCCAAAGCCATAGCCATATACATATCTATTGGCTTTTCAATTTTTCTGGGAGTGGCGGCATACATATTTTGCATGTCACTATCTACTCTGATTGCTCTGTCCCAATCATTATATGCTACCGGTGCAGGAATACTTCCATCCTTGCTTGTATTGGAAGAATGCCATGTGCATGATGCACATACAAATAAAATTAAACAAAATATTAATGTAAGCCGTTTCATTATTATATATCCTATAGAGACACCTTTTTTGTTTAAGTTATACTAATTATTTTTATAATTACAGTATTTATTTGCTTTTATCCTACTTTCATATACAAATTATTAAATAAAAGGACTTATAATTTTTTTAAATTCTCCTTAAAGGATAAATAATGTCAGATATTTTAAAAACACTTTTTAAATATAAAGAAAAAGAAAGTCCGGATAAACTGGGGTTATATCCCGAAAGTGTCCATGTCGATGCCATGCCTGAAAGACGCTATCTATGGACATCTAGACTTTTGGTCATTATTGCTTGCATGAGCATTAGCTTTAATATGATGTTAGCTGCAACTATTTATGTAATGCTGCCGCAACGCTCCGCTTATCCTCGTTTGTTGTATATTGATGATTATTTTTCAAAATTGGAACAAATCCAACCTTCTGAACTTAGAATCTCGGCAACAGACGTTATTACCGAACAGCATATTTATCATTATATTATGTTGCGCCACCAAATTCCTGATGATTATGATGAGTTAATCAGCAAATGGAATCCGTATCAAACTTTATATTGGTATTCAACTTCTGATGTTTATGGTCAATTCAAAGCCATTGAAGCACCTTTGGCTATTGATCATTTCAAAAACCAAGGCTTGCGCAGAAATGTTGAAATCCAGTGGATTAAAATTTTGACAACAGGTCTATGGCAAGCTCAGTTTTTGACTTATGATTATTATCCAAATCAAAGTAAACCTTTGGTTTATATTTGGCGGGCAATCATTCGCTTAGGGTATGGCACACCAAATTTTAGAAACAGAGATGATTTGGGAAAAAATCCTTTCGGATTTCAGGTGCTGAACTATTCTTTGGGATATATGGGAACTCCTGAAACTTCTGCACACTACTTAAAAGCCGCAAAAGAAAATTCTATTGCAAAATAAAAAAAAGGCTTTAAAGCCTTTTTTTTATTTTGCTTGTTTTTTGCGTTTCTTTAAATTTGTTAATTTATCGCTGACAATAGAGGTATCTCTTCCTGTTTTGGCCAGACGGTCATACATTCTTTCTATCTCTTTTTCCAAATATGCTTGTTCAACCTCATTTGCTAGCTCATTTTGTTCTTTTAAAGAACCGCTATTTTCAATTTTTTGCATATTTTCTATTATATCTTCTACATGAATAGAACTATCTGTTTTTTTCTTGATAAAATATGGCAACTCATAAATGAGTTTTCTGGCTTGAGCATAAGCTTCTTTGGTACTGTCTGTTTTTTTATAACGCAATTTTAACAAACGAAACACAATGCCTAACTCTGCACTATCATCTACCACAATAAAAGGGATGGGATCTGCAAAACCTTCTGCTGAAATAAACTTTAAATATTCAACCAAGTGGTGAAAAAAACCGTTTACGTTATATAAAATGAAAGGCTTTATCGGTAGCAATCCATCTTGCATGGCAACGCAATCATAAGCCAGTTCATCTAATGTGCCAACCCCGCCGGGAGCAAAAACAACAAAATCTGCATTTAAGAGTTTTTGTTTTCTTTCTTCCAGTGTCTGTGCCACTATTACATCTTCAATTTGAGAAATAATTTCATCACTCTGATATAAATTATAATATTCTTTTGTGGTAATCCCTTGAATTGCCGATGCTTTATCTTGATTATGTTTCCAGCCGTCTAACACACCTCTGGCCACGGCTCCCATTATTCCGTTGCTTGACAGACCAAAGTCTAACTTAAATTCCATTCTGGCAATTTGTCTGCCCAAATTATATGCCTCTTCTACATAAAACTCATCATTTCCGGAACGAGACCCGCCGGCAACAAACACCCTTAAACCTTTTTCGGCATTTTCTTTGGCAAAACTATCAACCACATAATCCATTTGTTCTTGATTATCCATATGTTCCTCCTATAACGGCTCTATATCACCTTTTGCCTGATTAGCATAAAACTCTTTGACATATTCTTCAAATGTATCATTGGCCAAAGAATTGCGAATCCCTTGCATCAATCTTTGATAATATCTGATATTGTGCCATGTGAGCAGCATTACCGCCAAAACCTCATTACATTTTTGCAAATGATGAATATATGCTCTGCTATAATTTGTGCAAAGCGGACAATCACACCCTTCTTCCAACGGACGAGGGTCTTCTTTGTGGCGGGCATTACGAATGTTTATGGTGCCGAATCTGGTAAATGCTTGTGATGTGCGTCCGGAACGTGTCGGCATCACGCAGTCAAACATATCAACCCCTCTTAATACAGCCCCGACAATATCATCTGGTCTACCAACCCCCATTAAATAACGCGGTTTATCTTCCGGAAGCATTTGTGGTGCATAGTCCAAAACCTTAAACATGGTTTCTTGACCTTCTCCAACGGCTAATCCGCCAATAGCGTATCCGTCAAAACCTATTTCTTTTAATTTTTCTGCAGAAAAACGGCGTAAATCTTCATAATCTCCGCCTTGTTGTATTCCGAAAATGCCATATCCTTCTCTATCTATGAAAGCATCTTTGCTGCGCTTTGCCCAGCGCATAGACATTTCAACAGACTTTTTTACCTTATGATACGGCGCAGGCAATTTAACACATTCATCCATACACATTGTGATATTAGAATCTAACTTATGTTGAATTTTTATAGACTCTTCTGGGCTTAGAAAATATTTTTTTCCATCTACATGTGAACTAAAGGCAACCCCTTCTTCGGATAATTTTCTTAATCCGGACAAACTCATTACCTGAAATCCACCCGAATCTGTTAAAATTGGTTTGTTCCAGTTCATAAATTTATGCAGACCACCCATTTTTTCAACTAGGTCAGCTCCCGGTCGAAGCATGAGGTGATAGGTGTTGCCCAGCAAGATTTCTGCTCCTGTTGCCGCAACTGATTCCGGCATCATGGCTTTTACTGTTGCACATGTGCCGACAGGCATAAACGCAGGCGTATTAACTACACCGTGTTTGGTATATAATTTTCCTAATCTGGTTTTGCCGTGGTGTTTTAATATCTCAAACTTAAGACTCATTATCTTTCATTCCTTAAAAATTTATAATGAGAAGATAATGCCCTTTATTCTTAATTATGGCAAGATACTTTTTTAATCTTCTTTTATGGGGTTTTTATCCAGAGCATAACCACTGGCTCTGACTGTACGAATATAATCTGAACCAAACTGATTTAACGTCTTTCTTAAACGCCTTATATGAACGTCAACCGTTCTGGATTCAACATAGATATTGTCTCCCCAAACGGTTTTTAACAAATATTCGCGTGAAAAGACTTTGCCAACATTTTCCATGAGCATTTTTAATAAGCGAAACTCCGTCGGTCCTAAATGAACATAGTTGTCTCCGCGATATACTTTTTTGGCAACCAAATCCATCCTGATATCTTCAAAAATCAGTTCTTTTTCTGCAATCGGCTCCGGAGCCCTTCTTAACTGAGATTTTACTCTGGCCATTAATTCGGGTATGGAAAAAGGTTTGGTCACATAATCATCCGCCCCTGCTGTCAAACCTTTAATTTTGTCTTCTTCTTCTCCTTTGGCTGTGAGCATAATTATTGGTATGGCTTTTATATCTGGTTTATTTCTCACCATTTTACACAATTCCACACCTGAAATTTCCGGCAGCATCCAATCTAAAATAATGACGGAAGGCATATTTTTTTCTATTTCTGAAATTACTTTTCCGCCTCTGGCTTCCCATAAAACTTCATAACCTTCTTTTTCAAGATTATATTTTAACAATAAAGCTAAGGCTTCTTCATCTTCCACCAACATTACTTTATGTGCCATTGCAAACCTCAATTTATTTATTACATTATAAAAATAACTATATCTTTTTCTTTATTAAAATTACCTTAAGTTATTGATATTTTTTTGATATTCACCGCCAACAAAAATTGAAGAACCCGCAACCAAAATATCTGCTCCGGCGGCAATGCATTCTGCCGCTGTCAGAGGATTGATACCGCCATCTACTTCTATTTCTATGGCTCTATCTCCTATCATTTGTTTTATATTACTGATTTTTTCTAATTGCGAATCTATAAAACTTTGCCCACCAAACCCCGGATTAACACTCATTACCAATATTTGATCCAACCTGTCCAAAATATATTTCAAGCCTTCTTCCGGCGTTGACGGATTGAGAGATACACCTGCTTTTAATCCATAATCTTTGATACTCATCAGTATCTTATCCAAATGGGGGGAGGTTTCTAAATGAACGGTAATAATATCCGCGCCTGCTTTGGCAAACCACGGAATCATTTTATCGGGCTCCGTCACCATTAAATGCACATCAAACGGCAGAGTAGTATATGCTCTCAGTGCCTTAACGACACCTGCTCCAAAGGTCAAATTCGGAACATAATGTCCATCCATCACATCTATATGTATCATATCTGCACCGGCTTGTTCCAGAGCTTTTATTTCTTTGCCCAAATTTGCAAAATCTGCTGATAATATGCTTGGAGCTATTTTTACCATATTTCCCTCCTATTTGTTTTTATTATTATAACCTATTATTTCTTAATTTAAAATGAAAAAAGGCTCTCAAAAGAGAGCCTTAAGTTTTTTTGCTTATACAGATTAAAGTTCACCTGCTGCATAGCGTTTTGCCATTTCTGACATTGGAATAACTTTAATTTTATCTGCATGACCGGCTGCACCAAAAGCAACAAAACGTGCTTCACATACTTTTTGCATTTCTTCAATTGCCGGTTTCAAATATTTACGTGGATCAAATTCTTTTGGATTTTCAGCAAATAATTTGCGAATTGCTCCGGTAATAGCCATACGGCAGTCTGTATCTACATTAACTTTGCGAACACCAGACTTAATGCCTCTAACAATTTCTTCTACCGGAACACCATAAGTTTGAGGAATTGCACCACCATAAGCATTAATCAAATCTTGCAATTCTTGTGGAACTGAAGATGAACCATGCATAACCATGTGTGTGTTTGGTAATTTTTTATGAATTTTTTCAATAACATCAATTGCCAAAATTTCTCCATCTGGTTTGCGAGTGAATTTATATGCACCGTGAGATGTACCAACAGCAACTGCCAATGCATCTAACTTGATTTCTGCAACAAAGCGAGCTGCTTCATCCGGATCTGTTACAAGGCGTTTTTTATCAATAACACCTTCTGCGCCGTGACCGTCTTCTTTGTCACCTTTTCCGGTCTCTAAAGAACCGATAACGCCTAATTCTCCTTCAACTGATGCTCCAACGGCATGTGCTCTAGCAACAACTTCTTTGGTAACTTTTACATTATATTCAAAAGAAGAAGGGGTTTTTCCGTCTGCTTCCAAAGAACCATCCATCATCACGGATGAATAACCGTTTACAATGGCAGATTGGCAAATATCAACTGATGATCCGTGGTCTTGGTGCAAGCAAATCGGCAATTCAGGAAACATTTCTATTCCGGCTTGAATCATATGACGAATCATCGGATCTCCGGCAAATTTGCGGGCTCCGGTTGATGTTTGAATAATAACAGGCGCATTTACTTTTTTTGCTGCCTGCAAAACAGCTATTACTTGCTCCATATCGTTAATATTAAATGCAGGAACACCATAATTGTTCTCTGCGGCATGGTCAAGAATCTGACGCATTGTAACTAAAGGCATTGTAGAACTCCTTTTATATTGTTTGACATATTATTACTGCTGCAAATATATATCCTTCCGTTTCTTTTGCAAGATTTTTTTAATTTTAGCTTTTTTATATGAATAGTTTCACAAAACTGTAATACTTTTTTTGGCAAAATTATGTTATGATAAATTCATAAATTCCCTCCCCTTCGGGTATTGATTGACAAATTTTTAGTTATGCAGTCTGACTATTTATTTATCTTCAATACCCTTTTTTTTGTCCATTTTTTTTCTTGATTTTTTTTCTGATTGTGCTAGTTGTAGAACTGAGAATTTATTATTAATAAAAAAAAAGCTATGGAAATGGAAAAAGTATTATTTTTGAGTCTGGTCATTGTAGTATTGGCCGTGTGGGTATGGGGACAAATTTTTGTTTCTCACCGAATTGTCAGAAAAGAATTATCTTGGCAAGGTTTTGCCATCTTAGATTTTTTTGCTTTTTTGACTATTGCATTTTTTTGCAAAATGCAAGTTTTGGATATTCAAATTTTTATATTGTTTTGTGTGGTTAATCTGGTTTGGCCGCTTTTCTACTTTTTTTGGAAGCGCAAACAGCATACCCCTCAAATTGGTTATTGGTTAGTTTTTAAAGGTGTTTTAAAACAATATAAAAATAGCCATATTGCCAGAATTGAACATGGTAAAATGAGGCAATACAAAATTTGGATATGGAGATATTATTTGTTGTTTTTCCTTATTTTTATCATTTCTTATTGGATACTAGAATAAGGAAAGCAATAAAAAAACATTCACTTTATAACAAAGTGAATGTTTTTTTATTGCTCAAAGAAAGATTACTGATGCTCAGCTTCTCTTGCCGTCTTCATCTTTCTCTCAAAATACTCGTCCTCAGGAATGAGAATAAAGTCCTTCTCCTCCTTGACGTATCGCCAAACGGTTTTGCCCATTGCCTTGAAAGAACAGCTCTCGCCATACTCTTCGACTTTTGTTCCTTCTTGAGGGATGATAATGGCCTTGCGAGGGGTTTTACCTGAGTAAGCCTTCACATACAAGTAACTTGGCACACCATCTTTCTCAACCTTAGCAACAAAGGCAATATAACCTCTATCCCGACCGTCTTTCGGATAAATTCGGCAGGGCAAAAAATCGTTAATACTTAATTCAAAACCTGCCTCTTTTGCTTTTTCAACTGCCTGACTTGCCTGCCAGATGTATTCTTTCTGTTCCATAATTATATGTTTTTTAGGGTTCAACAATAATATTAACTATGGAGCAGAGATTATCACCGCATTTCGTTTTGTCAATAAATTTTCTTATTTTTATTATAGGAAAAGAGAACCTAAAAAGGTTCTCTTTTCTTTTTTATATAATTAAATCAAATCTTTAACAGCATTTACGACCGCATCTTTGGTGATGCCGAAATGCTTATATAATTCTCCGGCAGGACCAGATGCTCCAAAGCTGTCGATTCCTATTATTTTGCCGTTTTCTCCGACATATCTTTCCCAACCATACGGAGATGCTGCTTCAACGGAAACTCTTGGCGCATTACCCAAAACACTTGCCTTATATTCTTTATCTTGAGCATCAAATAACTCTGCGCAAGGCATTGAAACAACCGCAACTTCTATGCCTTCTTCCTTCAAGGTTTTTTGCGCCTCAATTGCCAAAGAAACTTCTGAACCAGTGGCAATAATTGTGGCTTTTCTCTTTTTGCCTTTTTCTACATCTGAAATGACATAGCCGCCTTTTAAGGTCAAATTTTCTTTAGATGATGTGCGTATCATCGGCAAGCCTTGTCTGGTTAAGGCTAATATGCTTGGTGTTTTTTCACTTTCCAGCGCAATTTTCCATGCCTCTGCCGTTTCAACCACATCACAAGGTCTGAAAGTATAAATATTGGGCATTGCTCTATATGAAGCCAAATGTTCAATCGGTTGGTGGGTTGGTCCATCTTCACCTACACCGATAGAATCGTGCGTTAAAACATAAACAACCCTTATACCCATCAAGGCAGCCAATCTCATTGACGGACGCATATAATCTGAAAAGACAAAGAATGTGCCACCATAAGGTAAAATACCGCCATGCAAAGCCAATCCGTTCATAATAGCGGCCATGGCGTGTTCTCTAATACCATACATTAAATTGTTGCCGCTATAATCTTCTTTGGTAATGGTCTTCATGCCATTGACAAATGTTAAATTTGAAGCGGCCAAATCTGCCGAACCACCAACAATTTGCGGAATATTCGGAACAATTGCTTCCAAGCACATTTGGCTGGCTTTTCTGGTGGCAACTTTTGTTTTTTCGGCAATTGATTTTTCTGCTAACGCATTCAAATCTTTATCCCAATTTAGCGGTAATTTTCCGGCAATAACATCTAAAAATTTTTGACCTTTGGCTTGGGCTTTTTTCTGCCAATTTTTATATTCTTCTTGATGTTTGCTTCCGGCGTCTTTCCATGCTTTCAAAATCTCTGCCGGAACCTCAAAAGGAGCGTAATTCCAATCTAAATTTTGACGCATTTGAGCAACTTCTTCTTCGCCTAATGGAGAACCGTGACATTTGCTGCTTCCGGCTTTATTGGGCGCGCCAAATCCGATTTTGGTTTTGCAAGCAATTAAGGTCGGTTTATCTGATTTTTGAGCTTTGGCAATCGCTTGTTCAATCTCATCATAATCATGACCGTTAATTTCTAATGTGTTCCAACCAACAGCCTTAAAGCGTTCAATCTGATTGGTTGAGTTTGCTTTATCTACGGTTCCGTCGATGGTGATATTGTTATTATCCCACAAAACAATTAATTTATTTAAGCCCCAATGTCCGGCCAAAGAAATTGCCTCTTCAGAAATGCCTTCCATTAAGCAACCATCACCACAAATCACATATGTATAGTGAGAGCAAACATCCTCGCCATATTTTGCGGCAATAATTCTTTCGGCCATAGCCATACCCACTGCAGAACTAATACCTTGTCCCAAAGGTCCGGTGGTCATGTCAATTCCTGCCAAATGAGCATATTCAGGATGTCCTGCCGTTTTGGCACCAAGTTGACGGAAGTTTTTGATATCTTCAATTGAAATATCTTCATAGCCCATTAAGTACAATAAAGAATACATCAACATAGAACCATGTCCGGCTGACAAGACGAATCTGTCGCGATCAAACCATTTAGGATTTTTAGGATCTAATTTGATGAATTTTGAAAACAAAACGGTTGCGACATCTGCCATACCCAAAGGCATTCCGGGGTGACCTGACTGAGATTTTTCAATAGCATCCGCACTCAGAAAACGAATCGCATTTGCCATTTGTTTTAAGGAAACATCATTCATCTTTTTTTCTCCTAATTTTTTTATTATTCTTCAATATAGCCTAAATCCACATCAAAAATTTTTTGATTATATTTTCTTTCTTGCGGACTGATATCCAATCCGGCAAAAATTTCAAACTCATACATCATATCTAAAGGGATTTTTACTTCTACCTGTTTGCCCTTAAATTCTTTGCTCATTTCTTTAGATGATATGCTCGTCCCGACAAAGTATGATTTTTTGCCCAAAAATTGCGGCGGGCCTTTAATGGTGTTGGTAAACCAAGAAAACTGAACATCTGTTTCATCGGTGTTTCTTAATTTTTTTACTCTGAATGTTGGGGTGATTTTTGCTTTTTCTTGATTTACTCTTTCATCAAAATAGCAAAAACCCTCTACCCCAATTAACTCTATTTCAAAATTATCTTGATAATTGACAATCTGAATCAATCGTGCATCTTCTCTTTTTATGGTCATGACAGGGCATTGGCGATATCCTTCAGGGACTGAAGATACACAACCGCATAAACCTATGAGCAAAATTGCGCAAAATATTTTTTTGAACATTTACTTTTTCCTATTTTTCAAAATATGCCACCAACTCTGTATGGGCTGAATAAACAAATTGGTCAACCATTGTAATTTCTTTGAGTTTGTACCCACCGTTTATCAGAATATTGGCATCTTTTATAAAACTATGCGGATTGCAAGAAATAGCAACAATTTTTTTTGGAGCACCTTCTTTTATTTGAACAATTTTTTTGACCTGTTCTTCTGCCCCTGCTCTCGGTGGGTCAAACACAATAGCATCGAATCCTGACAATTCTTTTTCATCTAACGGATATTTGAACAAATTTTTTGCCTGAATTTGAATATTGGGAATCATATTTTTATTTACCGAGGTTTGAAATCCTTCTAACAGAGATTTTGAAGAATCTAGAGAATAAATTTTGTTATTTGGATTTTTTGATAAAGGATAAGAAAATGTACCTACTCCACAGAATAAATCGGCAATTTTGCCATTTGTATTACCAATATATTTTTCAACCAAGGCAATCATCTTATTTTCCGCCTCTTTGCTGGCCTGCAAAAAAGTTCCGGCCGGAATGTAAACCTCATAATCGGCAATTTTGATATATGGCTTGATTTTTTCCACCAAAGTTTCTGCCATGCTCATGTCATTTTTTCTATGAGAAACTCGGATAACAGAAGCATTATTTAAGGCAAACTCAGATATTATCATACGGTATTCAAGGTTTATCTCATCATCAAATTCTAAAACAACATCTATTCCGTTATCTGCCTGAGTGAGCCAAACATCTCCTCTAGTGACATTTTTATAACCAATGATTTTATTCTTTTTATATTGCGGTGTTTTTACGGCGCATAACTCTGATAATACTTGCCTGATTGAAGGAATTATTTGATTGAGTTTTTCCGTAAGTAAACAGCAATGATTAATATCAACCAGTTCCGCACTTTGTTCTTGATTAAAACCAAGTTTTAAATTTCCTTTCTTAAAAGAGAAAGCCAAACTGGCTCTTCTTCTTTGTCCGTCTTGTATAAATATTGGCGCACAAAACTTATATTCTTGATTATCTAAACCTTTTAATATGTTTTGGACTTTTTGCAACTTGGTTTGTTGATACTTTTCTTCAGTCAAATTTCTGAAAACACAACCGCCACAAATTTCTTGATATGAACAACTTTGCATATTTTTTCCGTCTGTATTATAAGTCTTCTTCATCTACACCCAAAATAGGATACGTTTCTTTTTTATTTTCTTCTATTTTGGTGTTTTGTTCTTGAATGTGGTTGCCTTCTATGCCGTCCAGAAGTGAAATTTCTGCATCTTCTTCTTGATTGAAAATTGGATGACGATTGCTTTCTTCATTCTTTATACGCTCTTGAATCTCTTTATTTTCAAATTCTTTTTTATCATCCAAATTAAATATTTCTACCCGATTTCGGCCGTTTTCTTTTGCTTTATATAAAGCCTCGTCCGCTGTTTTTATCAAGGTATCAATATTGTCTGATATTTCATAGGAAGATACACCTATGCTTACCGTAAATTTAACTTCTTTTCCTTCTTCAGAGTGCACAACCGCCTCTGATATGGTTTCTCTTAATCTATCTGCAACTATTTTTCCTTTTTGTGCATTTACTCCGGATAAGAAAACCACAAACTCTTCTCCGCCATATCTGGCCACAATATCCACATCTCTTAACGCTCTTTCACAGGTTGATGCCAACTCTATTAAAACTTTGTCTCCTGTTTTGTGACCATATGTATCATTAACATTTTTAAAATGGTCGGCATCTATCATCAACACACTAAACGGCTCATTGGTGGATTTTGCTTTGACTATTCTTTTTAAAACCTCTTCTTCAAAATAACGCCTGTTATATAAAGAGGTTAAAGGATCTCTTGTGGCCTGATTTTTTAATAAAGCTTCCCTGTTTTTTCTAGATGTGATGTCTTGAAAAGCCATATATAATGCTACATCATAATTATAATCTATAATATTGGCTGAAACCAACAACCAAAAAGGTGTGTTGGCATTTGGTGTCTTAACCAACAATTCAAAATCTTGCACCACTTTTTCTTTTTCCAGACATTCATTCAGTAGATGTCTGTTCTCTACATCCACAAAAAAGTCTTTTAAATGATAACGCTCCAACTCCGTTGCAGATAAACCAAAAAGCTTTATGGCGTTGGTGTTTGCTAAAATAATGCTATCATCACTTAATTTTGAAATCATAATCGGGAAAGGAGAAAATTTTATAATTTCTTCCAATCTTTGATTGTTTTTTTCTATGGTTATGTTGCTTTCATCAAGCTTTTGAGCGAAATAATCCGCTTTTATTAATAGAGTTGAAAAAGACATCAACAAATAAAGAATTGATGACAAATACCAAGTCTTATATACCCAATCTGTTATTCCGCCCAATTTCAATAATAAAACTATTGCTGAAGATAAAGATAACAAACCAATCAGAACATATCCCAAGCAGTGTTTTTTTCTGATTTGCGCTAAAAAACTAATGGCTAAATAGGCCAAACCAGATAACGGAAAAATATCTCTCATTTGAGCAATTTTTTCATTATCCGGAAAAACAAATAAAAAGGCTACAATTGCAAATATACCAATTCCGCCAAAAGCATAAACAATTGTATAATCTGCATTTTTTTGTAACAAAATCTTGGAGGCGGCCAAAACCAAAAGCAACATGGCGGCAAAAGCAAAAACTATTTCAAAGAAAATCCAGATTAAAACACTTCCGCCTTTTGAATATACTTCCAAAGATATATTTCCAATATATGAAGAAAAATAATCAGCAAAAAAAGCTCCAAATATCAACCACAAAACTTTTCCATTTGAATTTCCGATACTTGTATATATGCAAGTTAAAAAGAAAGCAAAAAGACTCAGATTGATAATTGTCAATTGCCATGATTGTCCAAAAATACTTACGCCGACCATTCTTCACTCCTTTTAGTTGCTTTTTCATAAGCTAATCCAATTTTGTTAAAATATCTTAAAGTTTTTAATGATGATTAAAATTGATTATTAAAAAAAAATAGAATATTATATAAAAAAGTTAGAAAATTAAGGATTATGCTCATGAAACAAAATCTGGCTCAACATTATAGTCTGAATTTTAAACTTGATATTGACAAACTTCCTTGCAAACAAGCTGATAGAATGAATTGGCGAATCTTATTTTCTGGAATATTTTTGGGGAGTTTGTTAATACTGCTTGGTTTTTTTGAACTAACCAATTTTTTCTCATCAACAGATATGGTTGTTGAAAATAAACTTATTCAAAGCTCATATAATTCTCTTTTATCTCCGTTAATTTTTGATTGGGTTATTATTGCACTTGGAACAGGTATCATTTTTTCCTTAATTTTCAAACAGCTCTCTTATAAAAAAATTTTTTTTGACGGTAAATATATCACCGTTATCAAACGCTTGGCTTTTGGAAAAAAAGAAGTTTTAAGAAACAAACTTTCAGATTATGCCGGTGTGTTATTAAGAATCGAATTTGTTCAATGCGGATTTTGGCCAAAAAACAAATTCATTGTTGAATTATACCATAAATCCGCCCAAAAAAGCGTGCCTCTTTATATTTCTACATCTGAAAAAAATATTCGTAAAATTTGGGTGGATTATGCTCAAAAACTCAATCTTCCGACATTGCTTTTTACTGATGAAGGAATCGTTCGTCGCGATGTGGCTGATTTGCATAAATCATTAAAAGAAATGGCGCAAATTTGGCATCTGAAAGAAAAACTCAATCCTAATCTTAAACATTCTTATAGAATTGCATTGCGTGAAATTCCGGATAAAAAAGTTATAAAATCCAGAAAAATTTTAATAGATGCTCTTGATATCTTTGTTGGCTTTTTGTTTTTTAGTTTCATTGGTTTGCTTGGATTTGTTACATTTTATCAAATGTTTTCTGACCATATTTTTTATGGTTTGCTCTTTTTTAGCCTGTTATTTATTACCTTTTGTCTCTTTGTCTTCTTGCGCAAAGATAAATTGGTGGTAAAAAAAGAAAAAATTGTTAATACGCATAAATATCTGTTCTTTTCAACCAAGCATCAAGAAATTGCAAAAAACGATATTAATGGCATATATGTTACTCTCAATCCCGTAACACAACGATATTTTTTAACCATAACTTCTGAAGAAAAAAATATAATATTTGGAAAAAAACTTCCTATTAATGACCTTAAATGGATTAAAAACTATTTAATCTCTGATCTGATTTTGTGACTTTTTTGAAATTTTATGGTTTAAATGTATTTTTTGCTTTGCTTATATTTGTTTTTGTTTTACAAATATATCCAGTGTTTTATTTTAGGAGATGATATTTATGAAAAAAAAGCCAACTCCTCAAGAGAGTAATGATTTTGAAGATGCTTTTATTCGCGAAATTGATGAAGATTTAAAAAATGAAAAATTAAAAAGACTTTGGGATAAATATGGTCTTTTTATTATACTTTTTGTTACTTTATCTGTTTTTACCGCTGTTAGCTTTGAATCTATAAAAGCTTGGAAAGATAAAAAGAATCAGGAAATTTCCGATACTTTTGCTTATGCTTTACAACTCCAAAATCAAGGAAAATTTGATGACGCTCATAAAGTTTTGTCTTCTTTGATTGAAAAAGATAACAGTATTTATGCTGATATTGCTCAAATGCAATCTGCCAACATTTATTTGCAACAAAATAAAACTGACGATGCTATCAAAGTTTTAGAAAACATTGCCAAACAAGAAAATTTTAATCCGCAAATGAAAGATGTTGCTCTCTTAAAATTAGCCTCTTTCAAGCTGGAAAATGCTCCGGCTGAAGAAATTAGAACCATGTTACAGCCTTTAGTCAGCCAGCAAAACGCTTTTGCAAATAATGCGAAAGAGATTTTGGCTATGCTTGCCATACGAGAAAAAGATTTAACTTTGGCAAAATCTCTTTATCAAGAAATCAGTATTAGCCCTCAAGCTTCTGAAACTATGAGAAACAGAGCTTTGAATATGTTAAATATTTTATAATTTTGTCTGAAAGGAATAGCGATGAAAAAACATTTGTTTGCCTTTTGTTCTTGTTTGTGTTTTTTATCTGCTTGCGGAATGTTTGAAAAAGAAAAACTCAATATTGACGGTGAGCGCATTGCTGTTCTGCAAGAATCAAAAATGTTGGCTCCCGATTTTGAAGAAAATCAAATCAAAATCACTTTGCCTCGCCCATATCTTAATAATTCTTGGAAACAAAACGGCGGAAACTCTTTGCATCGGATGGAACATTTGCAAGCCGGAGCTAATCTAAAAAAATTATGGGAAACAAATGTTGGCGTTGGCAGCTCAAAAAGAGATTATCTTTTAGCTGCTCCCGTGGTTGCTTATAAAGTTGTCTTTTCTATTGATGCCGATGCTCAAGTTCAGGCATCTAGATTAGATAACGGCGAAAAAATTTGGCAAAAGACGCTTACTCCGTTAAACCATGATGAATATGAAATCTCTATGAAAGGTGCCGGTCTGGCTGAATTTAACAAAAAGATTTATGCTACAACAGGATTTGGTTCCGTCTTTGCTTTAGATATGAAAAATGGTCGCGAAATTTGGCGCGTGGACGGCAATTCCCCTATCCGCATTGCTCCCACGGTAGCAAACGGCTTGGTGTTTGTACAAACCATTGATAATACGCTAAAAGCTCTTGATGCTGAAACAGGAAAAGAAATTTGGAATTATAAAACCGCTACGGAAGCAACAACTTTGGTTGGCGGCGGTAGCCCCGCTTATGATCCATTCCAAGATGTGGTCGTAGCCGCATTTTCAACCGGTGAATTGAAGGCATTTAAAGCCAGCACAGGTTCTGAATTATGGTCAACCACTTTAGTCTCTTACAGAAGAAATGATAGCCTTTCTACTATTAACGGAATAAAAGCGAACCCGATTATTGATGGAAGCGTTGTTTTTGCTCTTGGACACACAAATATTTTAACCGCCATTGATTTAAGAACCGGAAACAGAATTTGGGATAGAGAAATCGGCGGTATTTCTCAGCCGTGGGTCGGTGGAAAATATTTGTTTGTTTTAGACAATAATTTTAATTTGATGGCAATAGAAAAAACTAGCGGCAAAATTGTTTGGAATACTAATATTCCTGTTAACAATAATGAAAACACAACAGGTATATTTGCCAAAGGACCTGTTTTGGCAGGAAATCGCTTGTTGATTAGCAGTTCAAACGGCTATGTCTTTGCTGTTTCTCCGTATAATGGAAAAATTTTGGGATATATCTCTTTGTCTGACGGCATTAATGTTTCTCCTGTAATTGCCAGAGGATTAGTTCTTTTTATGACTGATGAAGCAGATATTATTGCTTATAAATAAAGGATAAATTAATGAGTTTGAAAATTGCCATAATCGGGCGTCCTAATGTTGGAAAATCTACTTTATTTAACAGATTGGTCGGTCGAAAGGTTGCTATTGTTCATGACAAACCGGGGGTTACACGTGATAGACGTGAAGCTCCGGCCAAATTGCGCAATATGAATCTTTTGATTATTGATACGGCCGGATATGAATATGCAAAAGAAGATTCTATTGAAAAAAGAATGTGGGAGCAAACCAAAAAAGCCATTAATGATGCTGATGTTTGCTTGTTTTTATACGATGCCAGAGATGGTCTTCAACCTTATGATGAACACTTTGCTCAACTTTTGCGCCAAATGCACAAACCGGTTATTTTGCTGGCCAATAAATGTGAAGGAAAAGTTTTTGAAGATGGCTTGGGCGAAGCTTATAAACTAGGATTTGGTCAGCCAATTCCGTTTTCTGCCGAGCATAATTTAGGTATGCTTGACTTATATGACGCTTTGTTGCCTCATTATGAAAAAATTAAAGAAAAGCAAGCCAGTCAAGATTTATCCGCTCCGCTCAATCAAAATGATGACGGCATGGAAGAAATAAGCGAAGAAGCTTGGAAAAAACGCACCATTCAATTGGCAATTGTTGGCCGCCCGAATGTTGGAAAATCTACTTTAGTTAATGCTCTTCTTAAAGATGACAGAATGCTCACCGGACCTGAAGCCGGTGTTACCAGAGATGCAATTTCAAATGCGTGGGAATATCAGGGCAGAAAAATTAATTTGGTGGATACAGCCGGTTTGCGTAAACAAGCTCGAATTGCCGACTCTCTTGAAAAGATGTCTGCCGCAAGCACTAAACGTGCTGCATTTTTGGCACAAGTAGTGGTTTTGGTTTTGGATGCCGATGCTGTCTTGGATAAGCAAGATTTAACCATTGCACGCCAGGTTTTGGATGAAGGCCGCGCCTTGGTTATTGCGGTTAATAAATGGGATATTGCCAACCGCAAACAAGCCTTAGAGCAACTCAACTACAAACTTAAGACATCTTTGGCTCAGGCAGAAGGCGTGCCGACCGTTACCGTATCTGCACTTAAATCTGAAGGTTTAGACAAATTGATGCGTGCCGTATTTAAGGTTTATGACCGCTGGAATATTCGCATCCCGACAGCTCCTTTGAACAAATGGTTTGCAGATGTTTTAGATTCAAACCCGCCACCGCTTGGTAAAAATAATCGCCGTATTAAATTGCGTTATATTACACAAGCCAAGACCAGACCGCCTGCTTTCTTTATTTTTTCAAGCAATCCGGAAGGTCTGCCTGACGCTTATTTGCGTTATCTCATCAACAACTTGAGAGAAACTTTTGATATGGGGGGGATTCCTATTCGTATTACGGTACGTAAGGGTAACAACCCTTATCAAGATAAAAAATAGATAAAAAAATATCCTTGAAATTCATCAAGGATATTTTTTTGTTTGGATTAATTATTTTCTTCAAATTTTTGTTTTTCTTTCAAGAAAACAATAACTCCGACCGGTATGGAGAGTGCATACAACACTGTCATGATACCTAATGTTAACCATGGTTGAGTGATGATAAAGCTTGCAAACAAAGCAACAAACAACATCAACGGAATAAACATATATGTCGGAACTTTAAGTTTTTTAGTTGAAAATGTTGGTATTCTACTGACCATAAGCAAAGATACCACACACAAAACAGCCGCACAAAAACCATGAGAACGAACAATGCTCAATTCGGGCATTTCCAAATAAATCATTATAGGCATCATTGCTAAGGCTGCTGCTGCCGGAGCAGGTACGCCAACAAAAAAGTGAGACCAATATTCCGGTTGCGGTTCATCTTCCAACATAGTGTTAAATCTGGCTAAACGCATAGCCATGCCAATACTCATTAACAAGCAGAAAAACCAACCAAATTTTGGCAAATCAAACAATGACCATTGATATAATAAAATTGCCGGAGCAACTCCAAAACTTACAAAATCTGATAAAGAATCTAATTCTGCACCAAATTTGGTAGAACCTTTTAACATGCGAGCAACTCTGCCATCCAATCCATCAAAAAATGCCGCAATAAATACGCACAAAACAGCTTTTACCCAATCTGCCTGAATTGAATAACGTATTGAGGTTACACCCGCACACAATGCTAACATGGTTACAATGTTGGGCGCAATTTTTCTGAAAGGCAAAGCTGTGAGCTTGTGTCTGATTTTTAATTTTTCTTCATTTTTCATGAGCGTATAACTCCTTTTACTTGCGGCGCATTATTAGTCAAATTAGCAATAATACTTTCTCCGGCAACCATTGTTTGTCCAACACAAACTTGAGGTTCAACACCTTCGGGCAAATAAACATCTAAGCGAGAACCAAAACGAATCAAACCAAAACGCTCTCCGGCTTTGTATTCCATCCCTTCAGCGGCTTCGCATAAAATTCTGCGCGCAATCAAGCCTGCAATTTGAACAAAACAAATTTCTTTTCCACTGGTGGTTTTCATAGCCAAAAGCTGACGTTCGTTGTCTTTGCTGGCTTTATCTAATGTTGCATTGAAAAATTTTCCTGGAACATAAACAGATTTTATAATTTTTCCTTGTGCGGGAGCTCTGTTGACATGAACATTAAACACGCTCATAAATACACTCACACGCGTAAACTGTTGGTTACCTAATCCAAGTTCTTCCGGTGCTTTTACTTTTGTAATCATTTGAACAATACCATCCGCCGGAGAGACAACAACATCTTCAATCTCCGGAGTTACTCTGTCTGGATCTCTAAAGAAGTAAAAACACCATACGGTTAACCCCAAACCAATCCAACCTAATGGCTGCCAGATCATTGCCAATAACGCTGTTATTGCAGCAAAAATACCAACAAATCGCCACCCTTCATTATTGATATTCGGGAAAATATAGCGACGCCATGAAATATCAATTGTTTTCATTTTAATATAATCCTTGTAAAAAGTTATTTATAAAATCTTTTGCCGGGACGCTGTCTCCTGCCGCAAAAGAGCCGTTTTTAACAACGAACATATTAAATCAAACATATTTTTGCAAAAGACTCAAGTTTTATGTTGCATTTATAAAAAAATCTCTGTATAAAAAGACTCGTTGATGCGCTTGTGGCGGAACAGGTAGACGCTGCAGACTTAAAATCTGTTGGGAGCAATCCCGTGCCGGTTCGATTCCGGCCTAGCGCACCATTTATTTTGCTTGTAAATCAAGCACTTAGATTAAGAGCCATGGCTGAAAAGTTAGGCTCTTTAATTTTTTTAAATCCTTCAAAAACAAGTACTTACATTTTTGCTTTACAATAAACAACTTTTGTGTGAGCAAAATGTCTGCAAACTGTATGGCATCTAAAATCCATTTACAGTTGCGAAACAAAATTTTCTATTATAGAGTTGAGTTACCAAGAGTTAATAACAAGAGAAGATACAAAATTATCTCTCTTCATACACAAAACTACTTTGAAGCTCAGGAAAAAATTAAACAGATGATTACACAAGAAGAAAAGTTAATCCGTTTACGCAGGTTGTTTAATAATTTGATATTTGAAACATCAGATACAACCGGCATTGCAACTCTTGTTACCAGTTTTTCTAGAAAAAGATTATCCAAACGCAATAAAGTTGAAGATGTAACTGAGTTATACTCTTTATATTGTAGTATGTCTGACGAGATGAAAAAACTCAGTGAAGAAAACAAAAATTTAATAAATCAGATTAAAAGTCTAGAAAATGTTATTAAAGAATATATTGGCCCATTAAATGTTGCTATGGCAGAAATTTGTAAACCTAAGCAATCTGTTTCAGAACCGCAAATGCCAAGTTATACAATTGGACAAGTTTTGGATAATATGTTGTTACAAAAATCTGCATCCAATACCCAAACATATCAAACAAGAAAAAGACAAACGATTGTTAATTTACTTACAAATGCCGGACTTTCTTTAGATGATGATTACTCAAATTATCATAATGTTTCAATGATTGAGAAATTATCTAAAAATATCATCAATGATACATCAATTAAAAATGACAGTAAAAAGACGAGAGTTAATTATCTTAAAGAATTGGCTACCTGCGGACATAATATTAATCCAGACGTTTATAAAAATAACATTCTCAATCTCTTTCCTCAAATTGATAATACAAAGAAAATTGATAAGAATCCGCACAGACCATATGAAAAAGATAAATTGCTTGAAATGTTTAATCCAAAGCATGACTATTTTCAAAAGAATCCGGATGCATTTTGGGCTTGTATGATTTCTTTGTTTACCGGTGCCAGAATGAATGCAGCTATTACCTTACAATATAAAGATATTCTTGTAAAAGATGGTATTCCTTGTATTCAGTTTTGTTCAGACCATAAAATCAAACAACTTAAAAACGAAGCATCCGAGCGTTTTGTTCCTATTCATCAACAATTATTAGATTTAGGTTTTGTTGGTTACATAAATAGGCAAAAGACAAGATTAAAAGCGAAAGATACGGATTTTATTATTAAGAAATGTCAAACCAAGAGCGGAGAATACAATAATAAATTCTTTACGCGTGAGTTATCTCCGTTTTTTATGGAAATTAAAGTTAAAACCGGTAATAACGATGGCTTTGATTTTCACTCTTTTAGAAAAAATCTTAGTATCGCTTTGCAAGATAGCGGTGTTGGTGCGACTTATATTAACGATATCATTGGTTGGGAAGGCAAGACAACCATGGAACAATCTTATTCCAACCATACACTTGCACAAATTAAAGCTGAAATGCATAAATTTAGCTATGACTTCCTTAAACCATCTTTTGCAAAATGGAAAACCATCATGGCAAAGAAGTAAAGTTACACACAGGTTGAGTTTTTAGCACTCCGATTTGATGAATAACACGACAATATAAATGTGAGAGTTCATCAATCATGTAGTATTAAATGAATGAGAGATGAAGATTTATGTCTTTGTCTCTTTATTTTAATATCGGGTAGCCATATCCATACCGGAATATCGCGGTAGGCGTATCCATTATGGGACTGGCTATATGGCGAGATATATACGGTATCCCATACCGGTATATTCTATATTTTAGGTTAAGCCGTATATAGGTGGGTAAAAAATCACTTACGCGTAGTGAATTTTTAGGAGTGTCTGTTTCAGTAATATTTTAACTTCTGCAAATTTTTACAAAAGTTGACTAACTGACATTAATGACACTTAGTTGATTTTAACCTTTGACATTCAGATGTTAAAAGTTCGTGACGTTAACGACCATAACTTTTTTTTACAACCTCATTCCAAACGGGAATTAGGTTAAAATATTAATTTTATGTCATTTTATATATGTAATGTCATGAAAAATAAAAATGTAAAACAAAAAAAATTTTTATCTTTAAGAAATTTCATCATTAGATTTTGTGAAAAAAACAATTCTATATAGATGTATCATTAACCGTATAACTAAGATCCATCATAATCTGGTTTAACTGTTTTAGCAGTCGGGATACGAGGAAGCTTTAAACGCGTCCTTTGTCAGAAATATACTTAAAATAAATTATAAATAAATGAATTAAAATAAATAAAAATAATAACTTAAGTAAAAAAACAAATACTAATTGGATAATAAAAATGAATAAAAACACAATACAAACACTTATAAAAATTATTAAAAGAATGTACTATATCCTCACAAGTTTATATAATTCACATAGACAAGAAAACACAGGCATAGAGATACCTAAAACAGTTACCGGACTTATAAATGATGAATTTTTGATACAACCTAAACAAAATAAAAATACTGAATCCTACGGTCAAAAAATAGATTCTTTTGTAAAATCAATATATTCTGATAAAAAACATTTAACTCCAGATATTATAAGAAAAATACTTAATGAATGGATTGCTCAAGAATATAATCCAACTCATTTTTTAACTGTACAACTACCGGATAATCAAAAAACTAAGGATTTATATATTTCCATTAATCATTTAAGAAATATTATGAAAGCATTTGAAAAGAGTTTAATGAATAATTGGAATAGACATCACTTGCATTTTATAGCTATTGCAGAGAATGGAACGAGTAGTGATTGGCATTTTCATATATTATTTAATCAAAGAAACTTTACAGAAGAAGAGTTACAAAATGCTATTCTAAAGGCAAATATAAGAGAACAATTACCTTTTTATAGTCTTGAGTTAAAACAGATACAAAATAATTTATTGGAAGTTGTTTCATATTGTACTAAAGAAATTAAAATACATTGGAATAAAAAATTTAATTGTAAAAGTATTATTTTTTCTGAAGACTTATTTAATCTCAATAAATAATGAAAAGTAACTTCTTGTTATATACAGCAGGAAGTTAAATTATAAAAAACATCATAATGGAAATTTAACCGTTTACAAATCCCAAAATACACGACAATACATTTACATAAGATTCTTTTAAATGGTTATAGCACATTGTAAATAGGTATTATTATGTTTAACTTCTGCTGAATTTTGCAAAAGTTGTATTGTTTTACTTTTGTTGTTGAAAACAGAAGTTGTATTTGTAATAATTCCTATGTAAGCAATAAGTATAATGGATATTTAAACATGGATGAGCCAAATATTTTTGATTTTGCGACCAAAGAACTTTCTCAAGATGCCTTTTTATGTTGGATTTTTTCTTGGGGAAAACAAGAGTATGAAAATGATTATAGTGAATTACATCAATTTGCAAAACAGATGCTTTTTGATATAACTAAAAGAAGTGATCTAATTCTAGAAGATATCTCTCGCCAAGAAAAACACATTGATGTTTTACTAAAACTTAAAGATTCTAAAAATCAAAACTACGCAGTAATCATTGAGGATAAAGTTGGAACCCAAGAACATAATGCACAGATAAATCAATATATTAAAACAATTAAACCTATATATGGAGAAAATATTTATATTGTTTACTTCAAAACAGGATTTACCTCAAACCAAGAAAAAAAGAGGTTAAAGCAAAGATATCCTCATATTTTCATATATGGTCATGATGATATTTATACTCATCTAACAAATTGTCCTAATCATTATATTTTAAATCAATGGTTTAAAAAATTTCAAGTTGATTTTAAAAATATCGAAGATTGTAAGAAAAATCTAAATTATAAAGATATATTTTATCAAAAAGATATTTTAAGTATGCAATGTGCTCTGGATCTTATGACAGATGTCATTATAGAAAAAAGCAATTACAAAAATAGTTATTGGTATATAGTCGACAAAGGAAAAACACCTCATATTTGTCTGTATGAAAAATATTCTGAAAATATTGATGGCTATCTTATTCATAATGCTGTTTATTTAATGTTTAGGAAGAAAGAATATAATTTTGTTGTAAAACAGCACATATGGTATAAAGAAATTTTAAATGAATCTGAGTATATTGGAAATTCAGGTTCTGGTACTAAATATCGAGTATTAACCAAAAATTATCATCAATTACCAGAAAACGTAGTTTACATAAAAGAACAAATAAAAGATAAAATTTGTAGTGCAAATACAGGTTGGAAAATTAAAAGACTTATTGAAAAAGATAATTTGATGATTCTCCAAAAGAGCTTTCCATATACAAAAAATATTTGTGATATGATTTTACAAGAAACATCAAATATTGAAAAAATAAAATATTGCATTGAAAATTTTCTTGTTTAGACATATCACATTATTCCATAAACAATCCGTGGATAACCGAATTTAATAAAAGTAAGAAAACCTATACAAAATAAAACAGTTGTATCCATGGGTTAAAAAATGAGATGATTAAAATAACTTATTGCCATTGAGGTTAAGAAGTTAAAATATCAAAAATAAAAAATCCGACTTGATATTACTCAAATCGGACTAAATTGTTTTAATATTCGTGAGATAACATAATCGTCATAACTCGGTTGGTTATATTTGGATTACATGGATTTTCTGAATAAAATCGATAATTTTTATCATAATAATCAATTTTCCAATAAATTTGTTCTCCTTTATAGTAAAAGCTTCCAAAATCATGCTCGTTGAATGGATCGTTTGCTTTGGTAAAGTTATTAAAACACCTAACTTGATTTAATATTTCAGCTAATTCACTTTGACTTTTGGCTGATATTCCACAAGATAAGGTAACTCTTCCGCCGTTAAAAGTTCTTCTAAAGTTATCATTTAATGTTTTGATATCAGCCATTAGTTTGCACTTTCAATGAGTTTATTTGATATCACAAACATTTTAAAACGTCTTAAGGCTTGTCTAACTGAAGTATGGCTTCTTTTACCATAACTTGATTTTTTACCATTAATTTCATATTCAGGTAAAATCAAAGCAATATTTTCAACCAAATGAGACAGAGTATAACCTTCAGTACGACATAATCTTTCAATTCTTCCTTGATAATCAAATGCGGTGGTAGGTTTGTAATTATTGTTTAATAACCAATTTTCAAATTCCTTCAACATAGCAAATCTCCTTATAAACGAACAATTTCAGTCATCACAGCGCAGCCTCTTGCTTTTTCAGCTGCACAGGCATCCATTGCTTCGGATAAGGACCAATAAATAGTAGGTAACAAGATACCATTGACTTTGATTTGATACATAGCATTTCTCCTTTCATAAATAGTTGTTTTACTCACTAACTATTTAAATCATGCCGTGTATTTTCTTTATTGGGAGCCCCTTATTTTCTACTTTTTGGTAACATTTTGCTACGATTTGGACGAGATTACTAATTTACATTGTAATAAAATCATATTTATATTGCAAAAAATGTATTATATTTGCAAATTTGTGTTGCAAAAAATGTATTACAGCAATAGTTTTATATTGAAAAAAATGTAAAAACATGTGATATTTGTATTGTAAAAAATGTAGAATGGAGAAATTTCATGAGAAGAACTGTCTTTAACAAACTGCTTGATTGGAAAAATAAAAAAAATCGCAAACCTCTGATTTTGCAAGGAGCAAGACAGGTTGGCAAGACTTGGCTCATGAAAGAATTTGGAAAAAAAGAATATATAAAAACCGCATATATTAACTTTGATAAAAATGAAAACATGCAAAATCTATTTTCTACAGATATGGATGTTAAACGTCTTTTAATGGGATTATCTTTAGAATCTGATACGCAAATAACTCCAGATGATACATTAATTATTTTTGATGAAATTCAAGAAAATCCTAACGCTCTTAATTCTTTAAAATATTTCTACGAACAAGTCCCCGAATATCATATTATTGCAGCAGGCAGTTTATTAGGTGTTGCATTGACTCATCATGGACAGTCATTTCCGGTTGGAAAAGTTGAATTTATGAACATTTTTCCAATGACCTTTTACGAATTTTTAGATGCAATCGGAGAAGAAGAATTTTGCAAAGCCTTAAAACGAAATGACTTTGATTTAATTAAAAGCTTTAAAAATAAATATGAAGAGTTTTTGAAACAATATTTATTTGTCGGAGGTATGCCCGAAGCTGTTGCTAATTTTGCTCAGAATCATGATTTTGTCGAAGTACGAAATATTCAAAATAACCTTTTAAAAGCCTATGAAAAAGATTTTAGTAAACATATAAATAAACAAGATGAAGTAAAAGTAGAGCTGATTTGGAATTCTATTCCTTCACAAATTGCTAAAGAAAATCAAAAATTTATTTATGGACTAGTTAAGCCAGGTAGCCGTGCTTCTGAATTTGAAAATGCATTAACTTGGTTGGAGAAAACCGGTTTAATCTATCCTGTTATTAATATTTCTAAACCGGATTTACCATTATCTGGCTATGAAGATCGAAGTTTCTTTAAGCTTTATATGATTGATGTTGGATTACTTTGTGCAAAAAGTTTGCTTCCGGCTAAGACATTGCTAGAAGGAAATAGAATATTTGAAGAATTTAAAGGTTCACTTACGGAACAATATGTCTTACAGCAATTAAAAACTTTAGATAATACACCTGTTTACTATTGGACAGGTCGAACATCCGAGATTGACTTTGTGGTTCAGAAAGAAGATTTTGTTATCCCGATAGAAGTTAAGGCCGGAATTAATTTAAAAGCTCGTAGTTTGGCTGTTTATCAAGAAAAATATCATCCATTAAAATCTGTTCGTACTTCTCTTGCTGATTTTAAGGTTAATGATAATTTATATGACATTCCTTTGTATTTGATTGAAAACTTAGAGCAGATAATCAATATGGATTAAATTTTACCAATTTTAAGCAAAAAAGCGTGTATTTTTTTAGTTTTTTCAGTTTAAAATGAAAAATATGCGAAAATTGTATTGCAAAGTGTATAGCATTTGTAAAAATTTGTTTTTAAAATTTGAGCAAAGCCAAGCATTTCAAGGAATTTGAAAGATTTTGGTTTGATTCCGGCCTAGCGCACCATTTATTTTGCTTGTAAATCAAGCGCTTAGATTAAGAGCCATAGCTGAAAAGTTAGGCTCTTTAATTTTTTTAAATCCTTCAAAAACAAGTACTTACATTTTTGCTTTACAATAAACAACTTTTGTGTGAGCAAAATGTCTGATGTCTGAAAACTGTATGGCTTCTAAAATCCATTGATATTATACAAAAAAAAGAAAAATAATGTTCAAATCAAAAAAAATCGCCGTTTAAGGCGATTTTTTTATTTTAATCTTTCGCCCCGCATTTGATATCTGATTTCTGCGTGGCCAAGACAGTCTCGGACAGCTAGTTCTCCATACCATTCATCTCCTACTGAATAGCCGTAATCCTCAGTCCAACGCTTGAACAAATCAGCACCTTGAGCAACGGCTTTTTTTATTGCTTTTTTATCTTTCTTTAGAAGGGCATGAACTAAGCAACGCTGCAAATAAATTTTATGCTCATATTCCTTCACGCTAGGATTTTTTCCTGCGATCAATTCTGAAATGAAGTCCGCAACGAAATCATTGCATAATGGACGACTTTCAGTATAGTTTTTGTGCTTTATAACGGCACTCTTTCCTACACTCTTGCAATAAGAAGCAAAAATCTCTCTTGTTTCAGGATAATCTTCATAATAACTCTTATAAAGATCAAAAAAATCCCTATGATTATTTAAATCTTTTAATACTTGAGCTTTTACATACTCCACATGTTCTTTTTCCAGTCTTTTCTTCTTGGGTGTAAAAAAATCTACCACCCGTTCTTTCCAATTTTTCTTTTCCATAATTTAATATATTTAATTTAACATAAAAATTTACTTTGTGTATAATGTGTACTATATTTAAAATATAAAGCAAGCATTTTTTGTCTATTTCTAAATAAATTTACATATCTTTGCGTTTTTTATCGGAATTAAAATTCCTCTGGCTCATAAAACACCATTTATTTTCTACTTTCCTGTAACATTTTGCCACGATAAAAAAGAAATACATTGATAAATACTTTTGCACATGGTATTTTCAGATTAGTTTAGGAGATAATAAATGTTTTATAATGAAAACTTTGCTGTTATTCGACACTTAAGAGATATGAATGCTCTAAAAACTTATGGAATGGATGGTCCTTTAGTTTCTGGACAAGAAGCCGATTTGAATAAAAGTGCGTTAGCTATTTTTGATGAAATGAAAAAACTATAGGCACTGTCGTTGTCATTTATTCCTCCGCCAGAATAATAAAAAACAAATATTAATTAATCTTAAAAATGTCATAATTGATATAGATGAAGTAAAACCTCTTGTTAGCCACATGCAAATATGATAAAATTTTTTTATATTTGGAGATGCGTATGTATACACAATCTGATTTTAATGATGATGTTTTAAATGCAATTATTGGCAAAACCGGATATTTACCTTCTGTGGAGGAGTGTAAAGCGGTTGCTCATCACATGGAATATAACATACGCGCAGACAAAAGATTTGCCAATCACGGACATTTGAAAATATCCACCCAGAAATTACAACAATTTATTTTACAGCAAATTTATTCAAACCTGCATAAAAATGATATTCCAAGATATATGCAACAATATAGGTCATATAAGCAAAATCAAAAAAATTGTATGCTGACTTTATCTGAAAAAGCTGATATTACTAATATTGCTACGGGTAAAAAAGATGTTACAGATTTTAATGCTGATTATCTAAAAAATATATATACTAAATATTTTAATCAGGTTCTTTTACCAAAAATTGAAAAAATTTCTTGGCAAAAAAAGAACAATTTGCAATATCACGGTCTGTGGCATACGGAACAAGTGGCCATGCTTTCAATTGACATAGCCATACAAGAAAAACATAACCCTTTGCCGATTTTAATTTCTGCTGCTTTACATGACTGCGCCAGAAAATCTGACAATCATGATCCGAATCATGGGATTAATTGCAAACCTATTGCGCAATCTTTTTTGCAAAATTTTTCAGATGCCGATATACTCTCTTTCAAAGACAAATGCCAAATCATTGAAGCGGTTGTTTTTCACAATGCTGCCAATAACTCTAAAAGCAACCATGTCCTTAATTGTTTGCAAGATGCAGACAGCATGCGGCTCTTATGGTCCGGTCAGCAAAAATTTATGCCTAATACCTCTACCGGCAGAAAGATGGCGCAATTTTCTTCAACGCAACAAATTAAATATTTAGCCTCTTGCATTGAAAAAATGAGAGCGTTAAAACCTTTTTTTGGAGGAAACACGGGAAATAGTTTATCTAGATAAATTATTTTTCTCTAAAATTTATTCATCAATAATCTTAAACTTTCATTAATGATTTTACGATAAACTTTTTAATAGTTGAATAGTTTATTTTTACTTATTGCAAAATAAAATTTTGTATGATATTGCTTCAAATGAAATTCAATGTAGGGTTTTATATTGATGATAATTGACAGTAACAATAACAAACAAAAGAGTATTTTAACAAATAAATGCTTTTACCAGACAACAGCACAGATTATGCGTGACTTTGAAGAAAAAGGTTATGCAAATTCTGCTGATGAAACGGCAAAAGTTATTTCTGCTTATCATCAAATTGTAAAGAAAAAAATTCGGAATAATTTTAATGCAGATTATAATGCTGCTTTCCGCCGAATTGATAATGCCATTGATACTTTGGCAAACAAGGTGTTTTATGATTGTGATAAAAAAAGTCACGATTATGCATATCACTCTTTTGAAGCTTTTGATCATATTAACGCTATTGTTACTCGTCAAAGAGTTAAAAAAGGTCTTTCTTAATTTTTTATCGTTGACTACGCATTTTGCGTTTTTTTTATTTTAAATGGACATATTCTTCCTTGCACAGCTTGATAAATATGATTGAATTTTTTTCAGAGCTGGTTTATTTCTTTATGTATCTTAACAAGTTTTTATGAGGAAAAAAATGAAAAAAATCTCTCTCATTGGTTGCGGTCGCTGGGGTACTTTTTTGGCTTGGTATGCGGCTAATTATTGCAAAGAAAATATTTCCGGCGCAGATATGTATGATATTCCGACATCTCCAAATTTTATAGAATTGCGAGATACCAGAAAAAACCCATATCTTGCTCTTTCTGATAACATGACATTGCATGACAAAATTGCCGATGTTTTGGTTAATGATACGATTATTATTTCTATTGGATGCCAATATTTCAGAGGTTTATGTAAAGAGCTTAATCAATATAATTTGCAAGGCAAAACATTTTTGTTGGCCATGAAAGGCCTCGAAGAACCTGATGCAAAAACCATGTTTGAGGTTATGAAAGAAGAAATTAATCAAAATATTCATATTGCTATTTTAGCCGGTCCCGGACATGTGCAAGATTATATGAAAGGTGTGCCTTCTTGCGCCGTTATTGATAGTGATGAGTTTGAAACTAAAGATTATCTTATTAAACTTTTGCAGAGTGACTTAATTCGTTTTTATTATGGTTCTGATTTAATCGGCAATCAAATTGGGGCTGCGTTGAAAAATGTTATCGGTTTGGCTGCCGGAATTTTAGATGGTTTGGAATGGTATGGTTTGAAAGGTGCTCTTATGGCACGAGCTCCGATTGAAGTTGGAAGATTAATTCAACATTTTAACGGAAATCCTCACTCTGCATATGGTCTGGCTCATCTTGGAGATTATGAGGCTACATTGTTTTCAAAGCATAGCCATAATCGTATGTTTGGTGAAAAATTTGCCAAAGGAGAAGATTTTGGTAAATTGGCAGAAGGTGTCCCTACCCTCAAAGCGGTTAAGAATATTGCAGATCAAAAGGGTATTGATATGCCAATATGTCAGGCTCTATACAAAGTTATTTATGAAAAAGCTAATATAAAAGAAACCATAAAAAATATGTTCAATCGAGATTTGAAGCAAGAATTTGACCATATTTGTTAAAATAAAAGCAGGTTGAAAATAACCTGCTTTTTTTCAAACCCACAGCGTCAAACGTGGAATGTTTGATTCCAATAGTTTGACGGCCGTGTGGACAGTGCCTTAAAACCACGTTGCTCTCTATACTTGGCGGCGAGATTGTACCTTGAAAAAATTCATAAAAAAAACTTGCTGCATTAACCAAATTTTAGTATAATAAGTCTTAAGTTAAAGTATTGTAACAGCAATGGGTAGAACAATGTCAGGACAAGGATTGAGACATATTCTGCGAACAAGCGCAATTTTAGCCGCAAAAGAAAAGGCTTTTGCGAGCGTTTTGTTATTTTTAAATTCTTGCTGTTGCATATTGCTGTACAATAAAATTATTATGAAAAACTTTTCGTTAATTCTTAATAAAATCAACATATTTCAAGCAAGAACAAGCTTAAGGCAGGTGCGAGATGGTGGGTAATGTTTCGCTCAATGCCTCAATGCGTACCAACTTGCTGAGCTTGCAACAAATATCCAAGTTGCAAGATAAAACGCAATTGCGCCTTGCCACCGGATTAAAGGTTAATTCGGCCATAGATAACCCCAGCTCATATTACACCGCCACATCATTAAGCAACCGAGCCAATGATTTGTCTTTGTTGTTGGATGCGATGGGGCAAGGTGTGCAAACC
>CASFJL010000006.1 GCA_949295005.1 uncultured Pseudomonadota bacterium
GTCCGGATTTTATGTGCTTAATTTATTTCTACTTTGGTGTTGTGATTATGATATTTTTTTATAATTTTTACTCTCTGCCCCATACTTTGACGATGAACCAGTAAATGCAGTGCCAACTTTTCCATCTAAAGGAATACAGTTCTTCATCTCGGAAAGAATTTCTTCAACACTATATTTTCCCATATTTTCACCCAAAATTATAACATTCAATATATAATAACATAAAATAATAATTGTTACAATTAAAAATGCTAACAAAAAAAACGACCTTAAAAAAGGTCGTTTTTACTAGAATGGCGGAGAGGCAGAGATTCGAACTCTGGGTGGGGTCGCCCCCACGACGGTTTTCAAGACCGCTGCATTAAACCACTCTGCCACCTCTCCAGCAGCATAATGTCTGAAATAGCTTTTAATCAAAATTATAAAAAAGGTCAAGTATTTTTTTTATAATTTTACAATTTTTTTTATAAATGGTATTAATCTTTTCTAAAGCAATCTCTTATTATATTTATTTTCATAATAAAATTGAGGGATGATATGAATTTTTCACAAAAATTGTTTTGCTTTTCTATGCTGGTTGGATTTGGGTTAATGTCTTGCACCAACACTTTCGCTAGTGCTAGTCAGCAAGATTATAACGCTTGGCTCAACCAATTAAAAAAAGAAATGCATGAAAAAGGAATCTCTCAAAAAACTTTAGATAATGTTTATGCCAAAAATTATTACCCTTCCACACAAAAGATTGTCAAAATTGACCGCAAACAAAATGAATTTGTCTTAACAACATCAGATTACATCAACAGAGTTGTAAACCCGCAACGAGTTAAAACGGCTCAAGAAAAATATAAGGAATATTATCCAAGATTGAAAAAAATATCAAAGCAATATGGTGTTCAACCACAGTACATAATTGCATTTTGGGGTGTGGAAACCAATTTTGGTCAGAATTTTGGCGGATATAATGTTTTTGAGGCTTTAACTGTCTTAAGTTATGATAATCGACGTCCAAAGTTTTTTAGACAAGAGTTGTACAACGCGCTTTTAATTGCAGACAAGCAAAATATAAATATTGAAAAAATGGAAAGTTCTTGGGCCGGAGCTATGGGCAATTTTCAGTTTATGCCATCAACATACAACAGCTACGCCGTTGACTTTAATCAAGACGGAAAAATTGATATTTGGGGAGATTTTGATGACGCGGCAGCATCTGCGGCAAATTATCTTTCAAACTTGGGTTGGGATAAAAACACCGAATGGGGAGAAGAGGTTGTTGTCCCATGGAATTTTGATTTTTCTCAAACCGGATATAAGAAAATTAAAAAAATTTCTGAGTGGAAAAAACTTGGAATAAAAACAACCAATCAAAAAAATTTGCAATATGCAAATGATTTATCCGCCAGTTTGATTGCTCCTGAAGGAAAAAAAGGCAAAATTTACCTTGTTTTAAACAATTTCAATAACATTATGCAGTGGAATCGTTCTGAAAATTATGCTTTGTCAATTGGCATTTTGGCAGATTATGTTCGTACAGGGCAAAAACACCAAACACAAACAACCTCAATGCCAAATAAATTAGAAACAAAAGATATAATTTTATTGCAAAAATTTATCAATGAACATAACTATTCAAAGCAAAAATTATCAGAAGATGGAATTTTGGGCAGCCAAACCAAAGAAGCAATAAAAAACATTCAAAGAGAGGCTCATTTAGTCCCTGATGGGTATCCGGATACTGTTTTGTTGAGTTTAATAAAAGATTATAATTCAACTTTAGGGTTTAAAATTCCGGTTCCGGATAAAAAGTTATCTAAAAAGAAATAAAGTTGCTTTACGAAAGATAAAATTAAGATTAAATTGATATGCAGTTTTTTTTGATAAGATAGGAAGATTAATGAACAAAAAAGGTTATAAGCTACTGGCCTTGCTTGCAATTATAAACTTAACATTGACATCATGCGCCAGCAACAAGTTGGATTTATATTCACAATCAGCAGCCATCAGTGGCAAAGGCGGTACCTATAAGGTTGGAAAGCCATATCAAATTGCCGGAAAATGGTATTATCCTGAAGAAGATTATGATTATGTTGAAACAGGAACAGCTTCTTGGTACGGCAAAGACTTTCATGCAAAATATACGGCAAATGGTGAAATTTATGACATGAACACCTTAACGGCAGCGCATAGAACATTGCCATTACCATCAATTGTGCGTGTAACAAACTTGGAAAACGGACGTTCTTTAGTCTTGCGTGTAAATGACAGAGGACCGTTTGCCAAAAACAGAATTATAGATGTTTCTAAACGCGCATCACAGCTTTTGGGTTTTCAAACGCAAGGAACAGCCAAAGTAAAAGTTGAAATTTTGGAACAAGAAAGTAAGGCTTTGAAAGCAGCTTTAACCGGAGCCAAGAGCAATAGTTATGCCTCAAACTATACCAGCAACCAAGTTGTTTCCATCCCGCAAAAGCCGGTGAGCATATACACACCGCAAAAAAGTATAAATAATACAGGTAATAACAACGGAAATATATTCATTCAAGTAGGTTCTTTTTCCAAACAAACAATGGCTGAAGATTTAAAAAGACAGCTTATGGATTATGGTCAAATCAGAATAATTCCGGTAGATATATCCGGCAGCACATTTTATCGTGTAAGAGTTGGTCCTTATACAGAAAAGAATGAAGCAGATAAAGTTTTAAGCAAAATCAAAAATGCAGGTTTAATAGATGCAACGCTTGTTAATAAATAAGTTTTAAGAAAAAAAGGAAAAGAAATGGTGTCAAAATCTAAATTATATCTTTCAACATTAATTGTTTCAGGTGTTTTATTTTCATTTGTTTCATCAGCCCATGCAATTGAAACAAAAGCCAAAAATTTAATTTTAATGGATTATGACACAGGGCAATATTTATATTCAAAAGATGCTCAAAAGATGATTCCTCCGGCATCAATGAGTAAGCTGATGACTGTTTATATTATATTTTCCAAACTCAAAGACGGTTCTTTGAGTGAAGATGATGTTTTCACGGTAAGTGAAAATGCATGGAGAAAAGGTGGTGCTGCAAGTGGAAGTTCTACCATGTTTTTGAATATAAAAGAAAAAGTCAGAGTTGGTGATTTAATTCAAGGCATTATCATCCAATCAGGTAATGACGCCTGCATTGTTGCTGCAGAAAACATTGCCGGTTCAGAAGAAGATTTTGCTCATTTAATGAATATAACTGCAAAAAAACTTGGAATGAACAATTCTTCCTTTGCCAATGCAACAGGTTGGCCGCATCCGGATCAAAGAATGTCTGTTGAAGATTTGGCAAAGTTAGCCAGAATAATAATACACGAATTTCCTGAATATTATCATTTTTTCTCAGAAAAAAATTATACGCACAACGGCATAAGACAAGGAAACCGCAACCCATTGTTATACAGTATGCCTGAAGCAGATGGCTTAAAAACTGGGCACACGGAAGAAGCCGGCTTTTGTTTAACAGCTTCAGCCAAAAGAGGAGACAGAAGATTAATAAGTGTGATGAGCGGCTTATCTTCTAACCGAGAAAGATCTGAAGAAGCTGAAAAAATCATGAACTGGGGTTTTAGAGAATTTGATAATTATAAAATTTTAAAACAAGGTCAAAAAGTTGCAGAAATTCCGGTTTGGTTGGGAGAAGAAAAGACGGTAGACTTGCTGGTTAATCAAGATGTGTTAAAAACAATCAAAAAGAGCAAAGCTCAAAAAGTAAAGATGACCGCCGTTTACAGCAAACCGGCAAAAGCTCCTATTGCACAAGGAGATAAGTTGGGTGTTGTTAGGGTGGAAATTCCCGGAAAAGAAACCTTTGAAGTTGATTTGATTGCCAACAAAGATATCAAAAAAATTGGTTGGTTTGGTAAAATAATTGCCAATATCAAATATTTGTTATTTGGAGCTGAAAATAATGAATAAAAAAGGCTATTTTATAACTTTTGAGGGAGGAGAAGGAACCGGAAAATCCACTCAAATAAAATTGTTGGCAGATTTTCTTGAAAAAAAAGGTGTGGTAACAGTTTTGACCAAAGAACCCGGAGGTACGGAAGTTGGTCAAGATTTAAGAAAAATTCTTGTCACCGGAGAACCTGATAAAATGGATGCCGTTGCTGAGGCACTATTATATTATGCAGATAGACGTATTCATATGACCAAAAAAGTTTGGCCTGCACTTGAACAAGGAAAATGGGTGTTAAGTGATCGTTTTGCAGATTCTACCGTTGCATATCAATATTATGGTTACAACAAAAAAATAGACAAAAGCATTTTGCAAGATTTATATAACTTAGCAGTAGGGGATTTTAAACCCGATTTAACCATTTTATTAGATATAGATCCCCAAATAGGATTATCTCGCTCCATAAAAAAAGCTCAAGGAATGCAGGTAAAAGAATTGCGTCATGAAGGCAGAGAGATGGCTTTTCATCAAAATTTACGAGAAGGTTTTCTAGAAATTGCCAAAGAAAATCCGGATCGTTTTGCAATATTTGACGCCAATCAAGAAATATTGTCTTTACATACTCAAATTGCAGATTATGTTATGAAAAGATTTGGGCTTATATAATGTCAGAAACAGAAATTGTTAATATTTCACCAAAAGAAAACACATATCTTCTTGGTCATGAACAAGAAGAAACCTTTTTGTTGGATGCATGGAAAGAAAACAGATTACACAATTCTATATTAATAAGTGGCATATCAGGCATTGGCAAAGCTACATTAGCTTATAAATTTGCCAAATTTTTATTATCTGCAGATGAAAAGAAAAGAGCAGAATATAGCAGTTTGAATATATCTATGCAAGATTCTAACGCCAAACTTGTTTCAAACAACTCTCATCCAGACTTAAAAATAATAGAAAGAGACTATATTGAAACAGACAAAAAAAAGATAATAAAAGCCATTAAAGACGGAGATGCGTTAGATGAAGAAGAATTAAAAAGCTTAAAAAAATCAACAAATATCCGTATTGATGAAGTAAGAACAATCAATGAATTTTTGGCTAAAAAGTCTGGCAATGACGGCTGGCGCGTGGTAATTGTTGATAGTATAGATGATATGAATTCAGCCAGTGCCAACGCAATTTTAAAGGTTTTGGAAGAACCTCCATACAAAACTTTAATGATTTTAATCAGCCACAATCCAAACAGATTGTTACCTACAATCAAATCCAGATGTGCCAAAATAAACCTAAAACCCCTAGATGAAAAGATTGTTGCCTCATTATTAAGAAGATATCGCCCTGATTTAGATGAGCCAAGCATAAAAGAGTTATCATCATTGAGTTCCGGAAGCATTGGAAAAGCCTTAAATTATGCCGATAATGATGCGTTAAACGTATATAGATTATTATCAGAAATAATTCTGAGCAAAGAAAAATTAGAGTTAAAAAGCTTACTTGACTTTATTAATTTATATTCCGCAAATGAAGATACTTATGAGTTGGTAAAAGAATTAATCTTAAAATTTATTGCGGAAAACATTCAAAAAGTGCACAATATAGAAGATTTTTCTAAATCTTGGGAAGAAAGTATCAAAATTTTTAATGAAACTTCTGCCTTAAATTTAGATAAAAAGCAAGCATTAATGAATGTTATTATCAACCTGAATAAAAGGATATAAAATGTTAGTAGACAGCCATTGTCATTTAACTTATGAAGATTTTGAAGAAGACTTTGAAGACGTTTTAAAAAGAGCAAAAGAAAATGGTGTAACCACAATATTGAATGTGGGCAACAACATTGGAGAAATTGCAACACAACTTGACATGGCAGAAAAATATCCTTTTATGTATACGTCTGTTGGTGTTCATCCGCATAATGCTGAGGAATATCCTAATATTTCGGCTCAAGATTTTATTAAAGTGGCTCAACATAAAAAAGTTGTAGCTATTGGAGAATGCGGATTAGATTATTATTATGATTATTCACCCAAAGATGTGCAGATAAAAGTTTTCAAGGAGCAAATAAAAGCGGCACAAGAAACCGGCTTGCCCTTAATTATTCATACCAGAGACGCAGATGAAGACACCATAAGCATTTTAGATGAAATGTATCAAAAAAAGCCTTTTTCAGGAGAGTTGCATTGTTTTTCTTCGAGCAAAGCTTTGGCAGAGTATGCATTATCCATAGGTTTTTATCTTTCTGCATCCGGAATTATCACATTTAACAAATCAGGAGAATTAAGAGATATTTTTGCAGATATTCCGTTAGAAAAATTGCTGGTTGAAACAGATTCTCCGTTTTTGGCACCTGTTCCGATGAGAGGACACAGAAATGAACCTTCTTATATTATTCACACAGCAGAAAAGTTGGCTCAAATCAAAGGGATAAGTTTTGAAAAAATAGCAGAAATAACTTCTGATAATTTTTATAAATTATTTAGAAAAGCCAGTGATAAAGGGAGATATGAGTTTTAATGAATAAGGTAATTATTTTAGGGGCGGGAGCTGCTCCCGGGGTTCCGTCATTAAGTAGTGGTTGGGGAGATTGCAACCCTCAAAATCCTCTAAACATCAGAACCCGAACAGACACTTATGTTGAGATTGGAGATACTAAAATTTTAATTGACACTTCTCCGGATGTCAGACAACACTTAATCAGCAATAATATCAAAAGATTAGATGCTGTTTTATATACACATGCGCATGCAGACCATTTGCACGGTATTGATGATTTGAGAGAGATTACGCGTATTCGCTTGCATGATGCATATTTAGAACAAGGCGAAATTGCATATCATAAGGGAATATATAATTATGATGGCTTAAATAAGGTTGGAGATTTAAGTATTCAGTGTTATGCCTTAAAAGAAACGGCAAAAGTCATAAAAAAAAGATTTTCTTATTTGGTTGAAGGCAGATTTACCAAAAAGAAAAATCTATTTTATACCCCGAGTTATAAAATAAAAGAAATCAAAGCTAATCATGAATTTTATATTAATGATGTTAAAATAACCCCCATAAAACTATTAGGACACAATGTTCCCTCAATTGGCTATGTTTTTAATGATGGAGAATATGTCCATATATCAGATTTTAAGACACTACCGTCATCGGCATTCAAACAAATCAAAATACGACCAAAATTGTTGGTTATTCCATTGACCACACCTTTTGAGCAAAGAGCACATGCCGGATTTGAAATGGTTATGAATGTTATAAAGCAAATAAATCCTGAAAAAGCCGTCATAAACCACATGGCAAGCGAGTGTGATTATGATGAAATCAATCAAAAAACACCAAATTTTGTCACACCGGCATTTGACGGAATGAAAATTGAATGGTAATCTAAGAAAAAATAAGAAAAGAGAAAGGTAATGTAATATGTTATGTATCTATCACGTTGCAGATCATGATGGTAAAGGTTCTGCCGGAATTGTAAAAAGCGTATATCCAGAAATTGAATGTTTTGGGCTCAATCATGATATGGAAATCCCTTATGATGAGATAAAAAAACATGACAAAATCATTGTTTGCGATATTGCTTTGCCTCTGGATTTTATGTTTGAGCTGAATGAAACCAAAGATTTTACATGGATAGATCATCACGTTTCTGTAATAAAAGAATATGAAGAAGCAGTAAAGAACGGCAAACCGGAGATAAAAGGTTTAAGAAGGGTCGGAACAGCCGCCATGTGCCTAACATGGGAATATTTTTATCCTGATAAGCCTTTACCGGAAGGTATCAAGCTCTTAGGCTTGAATGATTTGTTCAAGCTAGAAGACAAGCGCGTCCGCCCGTTTGAATACGCCATTCAGTCTATGGGGGTTAACAAACCGCAAGACGAAATTTGGCAAAAGTTAATTAATAATGAAATTGATATTGATGAGACCGTTGCCAAAGGTGAGGCGATTTTATCTTGGATTAAGGTCAGAAACTATCGTTTGGTGCGTTGTATTGCTTTTGAGAGCCAATATATGGGTTTGCGCTGCATTTGTGCCAATATGCCGCAAGGATATTCCGAGTTTTTTGATTCCATTGACAATATCAAAGACTATGACATGATGGTCAATTTTTATATGAACAAGAAAAATCAGTGGAATTTATCTTTTTATACAGACAAAGACAATGTTGATGTATCAAAAATAGCGGCAAGCTTTGGTGGCGGTGGCCATCAAAAAGCAGCCGGCGCATCAAAACTCGAAAAATTGCCGGAATTTTTATTGCAAGGCAAATTATTACCGCAATATTAAAAAGCAAAACGCCTCGATTTATAAAATCGGGGCGTTTTTTTTTAGTTTTTTACTTTTGAACGATGGTTAAATCACCGCTCAAGAAACCAACATTAGAGGCGGCTTCTTCCAAAGCTTCAGCTTTTCTTGTTTCCACCTCAAGAGCCGTTCTTTTGATTTTCCGTTCCTCAGCCGTATTAAGACGCTGGTCGCGACGGTTTTCCAGCCGTTCGGCTTCAGCCGTATAACCATGAGCATCTTTTTTTGCTTTAGCTGAAATCAGGCTGTCTTTTGCCAGTTGATATTGCAAAGCTTGTAATTCTAATTCCGCAATCTTTCTTGCCTTAATCGCTTTTTCTATATCTTCTGGCAATGAAAACTCTATTGAAGAAGATGCGTTCACGCCTGTTTTCTCATAGAAAACAGAATCAGCATAGGCCATAATTGCAACCTGATCGTTTAAGACTGCATCAAAAGGATAGGCTCTAACGGCCTCCTTAAGTGAAGAGGCATAATGTTTTTTATAATCACCCCATTCAAATATGGAGTTGTCGACAGATCCTTTGATGTTTACCTTTAAGGTTACACCGTCTTTCATAATCTTTGTTTCTTGCAGCAAATCACTATTAAATATATTGAATGCAAAGTAAAAGATTACAAAAATCACAAAAACTGCGCAAATTCTGTAAAAAGCGCCTGATTTAAAAAAATTAAAAAAATTTTTCATAATGATATTTTTTTTAAGTTAAACAATAATTTTTTTTACTAAAGATATGTATATAGCATTTTGTCTATTATGTCAATGCGTTTTTATGAAAAAAACACATATAGGTTAGAAGTTGTGTCGCTAAAATTTTCATTTGATAATCTTTATGGCTATTTTTTCTGTGAATGATTATTAAAAAAGGCTCAAAAATTAAGATTTTTGCTTGAGAAATTTGCAAATTGTTGTAAAATCGCATAGTTAAAAAACAAAATAACAAAAATAAATTTTTAATGGAGAATTTTATAATGTCTAAAACTTTAGTTACTTCTGCATTACCGTATGTAAACGGCGTGCCGCATTTGGGCCACATGGTTGGCTGTTTGTTACCCTCAGATGTTTATGCGCGTTTCATGCGAATGATGGGTAACGAGGTTTTGTACATTGGCGGTACAGATGAACACGGTACCCCATCTGAAGTGGGCGCCGCCAAAGAAGGTATTTCGGTTGAAGAATATTGCAATGGTTATCACCAACGCCACAAAAAAACTTATGAAGATTTTGAACTCTCATTTGATTGTTTTGGCCGCACTAGCTCAGATGCCAACAAAGAGATGGTTTATCACATTTTTGAAGCATTAGATAAAAACGGCATGATTGAAGAAAGAACCATCAAACAAATTTATTCTATTGATGATGAACGCTTTTTGCCGGATAGGTATGTCACAGGTACTTGTCCATATTGCGGTTATGACAAGGCAAGGGGGGATCAGTGCGAAAACTGCACCAAAGTCTTGGACCCGACAGATTTGATTAATCCACGCTCTACTATTTCAGGTTCTACCAATTTGGAAGTGAGAGAAACCAAGCATTTATTCTTAAATCTGCCAAAAATTGAACCAAAATTGGCTGAATGGGTAAAAACGCGTGAACCTTATTGGCCGGAAATTGCTTATTCCATTGCTCAAAAATGGCTCAAAGAAGGTTTGCAAGAACGCTGCATTACAAGAGATTTGAAATGGGGTTTTCCCGTAAACAAAGAAGGCTATGAAGACAAAGTTTTCTATGTTTGGTTTGATGCTCCGATTGGTTATATCGGTATCACCAAGCAATGGGCAGATGCAAACGGTAAAGATTGGAAAGAATGGTGGTACGGCGCCAAAGATGTCGACTATGTTGAATTTATGGGCAAAGACAATGTCCCTTATCACTCCATTTCTTTTCCGGCTACTTTACTTGGAACAGGGGAGCCATGGACTTTTGTAAAAAATTTGAAAGGTTTTAGCTATTTGACCTATGAGGGCGGCAAGTTTTCAAAATCTGAAAAACGCGGTATTTTTGCTGAAGATGCCGTTAAAGAATATCCGGCAGATTACTGGCGTTATTGGTTAATGGCAAATGCTCCGGAAAGCTCAGACAGTTCCTTCAGCTTTGATTTATTTGCAGCTGTTGTCAATAAAGACTTAAACGGCGTTTTGGGCAACTTCGTTTCCCGCGTTTTGAAAATGACGGAATCAAAAATCGGCGAGGAAGTTCCTGCAGGTGGAAAAAACACTGAGCTTGAAGCAGAATTGATTAAAACTTTGCAAGAACACGTTAATGACTATTTCAAATATATGAATGAGTTAGAGTTCCGCAAAGCCACCAACGAGCTACGCGCTATTTGGGTAGAAGGTAACAACTATATTTCCGTGGCCGAACCTTGGACCGTAATTAAAGAAAATCCGGAAAGAGCCGCAGCTATTTTGAGAAATTGCATCAGTTTGATTCGCATCTTTGCCATTTTGAGCGCACCGATTATGCCCAAAATTGCCGAAGATATGATGAACAAACTTGGCTTAAGCTTAAAAGATGTTACATCAATTAAAGACTTTAATGTTGAAAAAGAAATGAACGCTTTGCAAGCCGGACACAAATTCAGCGTTGGAAATACTTTGTTTGAAAGAATTACTCCGGAACGCATTGAAGAGTTGAAACAAAAATATGGAAGTGCAAAATAATGAGAAAAATTGGAGCAGGATTAAGAGTTAAAGGTTGGGGAAAATTTTTTCATGACCTGTTTTTAGTCATAACTTTTCCAATTCGGAAACCCTTGATTCTGATTCCGATTTTAATGATTGGTTATTTGGCTCCTACATTTATGGGAGCCAAACCCACAGAAGTCCATTTATGGTATTTTAACAAGATAAAATCAAAAATATCCGGAGTTTCATCAGCATTAAGTCTTCCTCAAGTTGATTTTATTTCTGATGTAAATAACATAAAAAAAACCGTTTCAAGTTTAACAGAACTGGTGGCAACAGCCGAAAAAGTGGACAAAGATACAACTGTTGAAATTATAAAAACACCGGAAAACAACCTCAGTCAATCTGAAATAAGAAGAAAAATTTTTGAAAAAGCAAAACAAGCACCGGACACTGTTGATGTTTTAAAAACATTACAAAGGCAGCAAAAAGTGGCTGAATATGCCAAAAATGCTGAAAATAATAATGCAACAGAAACAAAAACAGAAAAAAAATTACCCCTAAATTATGTTTTGACGCAAGAAAACATACAAGGTCATGCCCAAGTCAAAAACGCCAATGAAATTATTGTTAACGGAGTAAGATATTTTTTGCATGGCATTTATGTTAATCCAAATACAGGAAAAGGTTTGCAAGCAAAAGCTTTGTTAGAAAAAGTTATTGCCGAAAACATTATAAAATGCAAAATAATTGCTGATACCTACCAAAATGTTGGAACAATAGATTGCCAAGTAAATGGAGAAAACATTAACCGATTGTTGGTTGAACAAGGATATTCAAAAAACGTAGATTTACAATAATCCGGAGGTATATATGTGGCAGCCGATTTTTATGATAAGTGGCTATTTTATAAGCATTTTAGGTATAGCTATGCTTATTCCAGCAGCCATAGACATATATTATACAAGCCAGACATGGTCGCCTTTTTTAACATCTTCTATCATATCTTTGTTTATTGGAATATCACTATATTTAGGAAATCATTTAAAAATTGAAAAAATATCAATAAGACAAGCATATCTCTTAACCGGTTTTAGTTGGTTTATGTTATCATTTTTGTCGGCTGTTCCTTTTTTATTATATAATCAAAATTTATCTTGGGCAGATGCTTTTTTTGAAGCGGTTTCAGGGATAACAACAACCGGAGCCACCATATTCACAGACGTTGACAACTTGCCAAAATCAATATTGGCATGGCGCTCTTTGTTAAATGGGTTAGGCGGCGTTGGCATAGTTATTTTTGCCGTTGCTTTATTGCCGTTTTTAGGCATTGGCGGAATGGAAATTTTTCAGAGAGAAAACTCTGATTTAAACGAGAAATTAATGCCTAAAATCAACTATATAGCAAAAAGAATAATTTATGTATACATTGCCTTATTAATCTTAACTTATTTAGGATTGTATTTTAGCGGAATGGGAAAATTTGATGCCGTAAATCATGCCTTAAGTTCCGTTTCAACCGGAGGTTTTTCTACCAAAACGGCTTCTGTCGGATATTTTAACAATTTAAGTGTGGAAATAGTCCTGATATTGGCAATGATTGCCGGTTCTTTACCTTTAACTTGGTATTTAACTATTTTCAAACCCCAATTTAAAAATTCATTCCGAAGTGCGCAAGTGCCGTTTTTTTTGAAAACACTGTTTATATATATTTTAGGCACAACACTTTGGTTAAGTTATACAAATGAAAATTATAGTTTTTTTCAAGCCTTAAGAGTATCTGCGTTTAATGTTGTTTCAATCACAACAGATACTGGTTTTACCTCAACAGACTATATGTTATGGGGAGCATTTGCTCAGACAATATTTTTAATTTTTGCCTTAACCGGAGGTTGTTCCGGTTCCACATCAGGAAGTGTAAAGACCTTCCGTTGGCAAGTTATTTTTGCTTTTTTAAGAAAATCTATCATCAATTTAACAGAACCAAGCAGAATTATTCCCGTAAAAATAAAAAATTTAATGGTTGATAACAAAATTATTTATTCTGTTTTCATATTTGTTTCATTTTTTGCATTAAGTATTGTTGTATTAACGGTTTTGATTGCCATTACGGGTATAGATTTAACAACGGCATTTAGCGCTTCAATAGGCTGCATAACCAATGCCGGCCCCGGAGTAGGAAAAATTGTTGGACCGGCAGGTAGTTTTGCTCCGTTAACAGACTTTGCCAAATATGTTTGCTCATTTGGTATGATTTTAGGCAGACTGGAAGTTATGACAATATTGGTTATCTTTACCAAAAACTTCTGGAAAAAATAATACATTTCCACATCAAAGAAATAAAGTATCTTCAAAACTTACAGATTAATTTTGTTTGGTGTGCAAATGTTATATTACGGCTTATAAATTAACAATAAAAAAGAGCTATATAATAAAAGATTATATAGCTCCGTTTATGGAAGAAAGCTCTTTATCAATAGCTTCAATATCAGGTCCCGATTCTTCTACAGAAGAATTATCAATATTGTCTTTTTCAGCTTCATTTGTTGCATCTCCGGTAGAAAAATTCAACAAAGAACGAGGATCACCTTCAATCCATGTATCTGAAGTTTGTTTTTGTAAAACAGGTTCTTTAGATTCTAAATTATTTTTAGCCTCTGGCTCGTCTTGAATTGCCTCCGGCAGAGGAAGTTGTTCAATATTTTGAGTTTCATTAATATTTTCTAAATGATGATTTTCTTTTTCCAACGCATCAATATCTTTTTTAAGCTTATTAGCCTGTGTATCAAGATTAGCTCTTTCAATCAAGTCTCTAGCTTTTAATTCTTCAGCAGACAAAAGAGACTTAGGATTAACGTCTGTATTAATACATTTAAGGAGCCAGACATCATAAATAGGATGTTCAATCGGATTAAGAGCAGGGGAAGAAGAAACCATCCAACCTCTAAAAATATTCAAAGGTTTTTGATTATAATCATCCACCACATCAACAAAAGCAAAATTTTCGGGAGTATCTTCAGGAGATCTGGTTTTACAAGCTCTGACTAAAATATCAAAACTGCCAAATTTTTTATGAGAATTGACCGGAATTTCAATAATACTAACCTGACCGGTAATTTTATCCATAGCTTGCATTTGAGCCGTGTTTGTATCAATTTCGGCACAAAAAGCGCTTTGAGCCGCTAAAAGGCTCAAAACGCTAATTCCTAAAAATAAATTATGCTTAGTTAGACTTACCATCATCTGTAACCATAAAGATAATTTCACCCACCATATCTTCCAAAGCCTTAAAATCTTTGACTTTTGTCATAACATCTCCGTCTTGAAAGAATTGGTTTGATTTTCCCGGTTCAATTTTAATAAATTTATCTCCCATCAAACCATCGCCCACGATTACGGCAACACTGTCTTTAGGCAATTTAATATTAGGCAAAATACTCATTTTAACTTTTGCCATATAATCACTTTCATCAAGGCCCAATTCAACAATAGAACCAACCTTAATACCGTTAATTCTGACATCTGAACCGACATTTAAGCCACCGACTTTCAAGAAATTAGCGGTCAAATTATACCCTTTAACCACTTGCAAGTCAGAAACTTTAAATCCAAAATATAAGAAAAAGGCGGCAACCAATAAGACCACAATTCCCATAATAGTTTCAACAGGTTTTTTATTCATTATATATTCCCCTTATTACAAAAATTAATTTTCTTTGGCATTTTTTTGTCGGTTAGATTTTCCGATACCAATAATTCTATCTAAAAGTTCTTCTAAGACCATTGCATCTTGAGTATAAGCAAATTCGCCACCTTGCGGAATAAAATCCATAGATCCGCCGGGTTCAATTTCAATATATTTTTTTCCCATAATGCTTGAGCTGACAATAGAAGCACTGCTGTCATCAGGAATTTGGATGCTGTCTTTAATATCCAAAGTCAAGATAGCCTTAAAATGTTCATCTAATTTAGCATTAACAACACGACCAATATTAACGCCGGCCATACGCACTTCATCTCCGACAAGCAAACCGTCCGTTCTGTTAAAACGAGCATCAACGGTATAATACTTACCATCTTCTTTATGAGCCAAACTTTCTTTATTTATAACGTAAAAAGAAGCAATAAGCATAATTATCAAAGCGGCATAGATTCCAACTTTCAAATCTTTAGCTTCTTCTTTTGAATAGGTTTCTTTAATCATAATACCCTCATTAACAAAATCAAATTTCTTATATAGATATAGCAAAAATAAAATTTTGTCACCATAGTTTTTGAAAAATAAAAATAATTGTTAAAATTTAAAAAAAAATCATTAATATAAAAAAAGAATAAGGATGGTTTTGATGATTGTTGTAAAAAATTTATGTAAAAATTATGGTAACAAGAAAGCCGTGGATAATGTTAATTTTGGCCTATCCAAAGGAGAGGTTGTTTCTTTGTTAGGGCCAAACGGTGCCGGAAAAACAACATTAATGAGAATGATAACCGGCTATATTTCTCCAACTTCGGGATCTGTTAGCATTTTTGGCAAAGATATTGGGGAACAAAGAATTGAATGTTTATCTCAAATTGGTTATGTGCCGGAAAACGGCTTTTTATATTTTGATATGAGTGTTATGGATTTTCTTAAATTCTGTGGAGAAATCAGGAATATCCCCAAACAAAATTTATGGCAAAACATAAAACACGCCATAGAAATTTTTGAACTTGAAGATGTTGTAGAACAAAAAATTGAAAATTTATCCAAAGGATATAAAAGAAGAGTCGGTTTAGCTTCGGCAATTTTGCACAATCCGGATATTTTAATTTTAGATGAACCGACCGAAGGCTTAGACCCAAATCAAAAAGTAAAATTCAGAGAATTTATTCGCAACTATTCAAAAGAAAAAATCATCATAATCTCCACACATATTATGGAAGAAGTAGAGGCTTTGGCAGACCGTGTGATTTTAATAAATTCAGGCAAACTGGTCAAAGACACGTCTCCTGAAGAATTAAAACATTTATTTCCGGAAAATGATATAAAAACGGCATTTTATAAAATAACAAATGAGGTAAAATAATGAGACAATTATATGCACTCATTCAAAAAGAGAATTTAATTTTTTTCAGTGGCTGGGGATTATTGCTTTTAGGTGCAAGCTATATTGTGTTATCAATGTTTCTCAATTTTTTTATAGGAGGCTTTTTTGTTTTAGATAATAAGAATTTATATTCATATTTTTCGTTTCAAAATGTTGTTTTTATATTAATTATTCCGGCAATTACCATGCGCTCTTGGGCAGAAGAAAGAAAATTTGGCACAATAGAATTTTTGCTCACACAACCAATTAGTCTTGCCAAATTAGTTATGGCCAAATATTTATCTTGTTGCAGCAGCGTAGCATTTTTGCTTTTTTTGAGCTTTCCTCTTTGGATATATTGTAATGTATATTATCAAACAGATAACTTAAACATCATTTCATCTTATATAGGGTGTTTTTTAATGGGGGCAGCATTTTGCGCCATAGGAAGTGCAATTTCTGCAATATGCACATCTTCTGCCATAGCATATATCAGCACATCAACCATATTGTTTATTCTGAGTTTTATGGATTTTTCCAAAATTTTATATAACTTAAAATTGCAACAGGCAACATATTCCAGATTGCAAAACAGCTTGAATTTAGATTATCATTTTTATGACTTTATAACCGGACAAATCAGTTTTGATAACTTTGCTTATTTTATATTATTGAGTTGTCTTGGAATATGGCTCACTATCAGGATATTAGAATATAAAAAAGGCTAGGGAGAAGAATATGCAAATCAAAAACATGCTCAAAAAATTACTCCTTATATTGGTATTATGCTTGTTATTCATATTGTTCATAAGCGTTATGTCTAGTACTTCACTGATATTTGGTTCAAAAAAAGCAGATTTAACCCAAACACATAAGTATAGCATCTCACCCCAAAGTTTAAACATCGCTAAAAACCTACCTAATCCAATAAACGTCACACTCTATATTTCAGAAGATTTAGGCAACGAATATCCGGAATTGGGTATTCATAATCAATATTTACAAAGATTATTAAACAAATATCAGGCGGCTTCAAACGGTAAAATAAGCATAAATATAAAAGACCCACTTCCATATAGCGCAACGGAATATGAAGCAAAATCTGAAAATATCAGAGCGTTTCCTGATACGGGAAACACTAAAAATTTATATTTTGGAGCAGTTTTTAACAATAGCAATGGTGAAAAATATACAATACCTTATTTTTCAGTGCAAAGACAAAACTACACAGAATATGATATATCTAGAATTTTAGCAAAACTTTCGGGCTATAATCAAAACAAAATCGGTGTCATATCCTTTGCTGATAACATATCAAATTGGCAAATATTCAAAAAAATAAAGACCGATTATCCAATAGAACACTTAAGCAAACAAAGCATATCTATTCCGCAAGATATAAAAACACTTATAGTTTATGCGCCGCAAAAAATGGATAATAAATTAATTTATGCCATTGACCAATTTGTTTTAAGAGGTGGCAATTTAATTTTAATGATAGATCCTTATGCAGAAAAAATAGCCGCAAAATATCCATATACCAAAAACAACAACATAAATTTTATCCCATGGTTAAAGCATTATGGAATGGATATGGATGAAAATAAAATCATAGGCAAATCCATAGATAAGAGCGGAGAATATCTAACATTTTTAAATAACCAGAACCAACAAAATATATATTTTGACATAAAAGATATAAATTTGCCCAATCATATGGGTAAGGCATTAAAAATTTCTATGCAAACTGCCGGAGAGTTAAATCTGCTTTCTAAAAAAGATGCAACATATACAGAAGTTTTAAGCATAACAGAAGGTGGGGGAAGTATAGACAGCAAAATTGTAAAATTTGGCACAAAAGAAAAAATTTCAAGCAATTTTGAACCTGATAATAAAAAACATATTTTAGCTTATCTGATAGAAGGAAATTTCACCTCGTTTTTCTCTGAAAATATTTATGGCAATATAACTCATCCGGACATCATTCCAGCATTTTTGTTAAACAGTATAAAACCTGCAAAAATCTTTGTAATATCCGATAGTGATTTTATAACAGATAAGGCATGGAATGGTGTTTTATATTTAAAAGGCTCTACCGTTTATGATCAAATTCCAACAAATAATAATGCAGATTTATTACTATCCGTTATAGATTATATGAATAATAATTTGGCATTATCAAGCTTGCATATAAATTACTTGCAAACAGAAGATTATTCCGCTACGGCTCAAATATCAAACACAATATATAAAGAAAACAAAGACATATTTCTTCAAAAATGGAAAGAAATTAACGCCTTGCAAAAAGAATTTATAAAATTTCAAGAAGAATATAATAGCCAAAAAACAACAATGTCTTTGAGCAAAATTCAAGATTATGATGAATACAACCGCAAATTATTTAAATTAAAAGAAGAGTTAAAAGCACTTAATTACAAATTTCAACAAGAAATTCTGCAAAAAATTCATTTTATCATTATCTTAAACAGCATAATTTTTCCTTCAATCTTACTTCTGTGCTTATTGATAATGTTAAAAATATATCGTCATTATAAAATAAAAAAATATAAGAGAGAATTATATGAATAAAAAATCAATTATATATTTAATCTTAACAACCATATTTTTTGTTTTTTTGGGCTTGTACTTGCAAAAAGAACAAAGCCAAACTTATCAGCAAGCACAAACAGGGCGTTTTTTATTTGAAAAAACCAATTTAGAAGGAACAAAAATTGGCAAAATAATTGTCAAAAACCAAAATATGCAAGTTACTTTAAGTATGCAGAACAAGTTTTGGCGAGTAAAAGAAGCCGATGATTATTTTGCAGATATATTATCCGTTAATATGTTAATACATGGCATCAACACTTCTAAAATTGCAATGGTTTATGATAAAGAACCACCTCAAGACAGCAAAAATGAATTTGAAATCAGCACGTATGATACAAAAAATCAACTTTTAGATAGTATTGTTATTGGGAAGAAAATAAATAACTACTATTACGCACAAGAAAAAAACACAAAAAAATCTTATATGGTATCGGGAGATTTTGCGCTTTCTAACCAATTAAGACATTGGTTACAACAGCCCTTATTAAGTTTATTGGAAAAAAATATTCAAACCGTTATTTTGGTCTCCAAAACAGGGCAACAATTAGCCTTCAAACCGGAAGGAATGCAAAATTTCTATAATACATACCAACAAAAAACAAATATTGTCAGTTTTTTAGATAAATTTGTTAATTTTACTTATTTGAATGTCAAAAACATATCAAACACACCACTTAAAGATGTGGAAAAAAACAGAGCAATAATTATATATACGGACACAGGCATCATTTATAACATTTCATTATACAAAATAGAAGATGATTATTGGATAGAACCTGAAATGCAAATTTCAAAATTGCCTCTCAAAGCCGGATATAGTTATTACAAAGACAGCAAAATGCTCTATAACGGTTGGGCTTTTAAAATAGACCGGCAATTAGGCTCATTTTTAAACACATATAATATAAGATAAAAGAAATGAAACACATAGATAGTTTGGCAGACATAACAGAAGATATATTGATTGTATGTGATAATACGGGAAAGATTATAACACATAACAATCATATAGATAAAATTGCTCATTTTTCAGATTTTGAAAATATTTCAGAAATTTTAACAGATTATCAAAACAACTTATTATTTTATTATATAACTGAAAGCATAAACCAACAAAAACCGCAAAAATTGGAATTACAAATTAATCATTCCATATATAACATAAATTTATATCCCTCAGGCAATAATATTGCTGTTTGTTTGAGCAATATTAATCAAGAATATCAACTCAGACAATCATTATATGAAACCTTATATAGATTGGATTTTGCATCAAAAATAGCCAAAATGGGATATTGGGAGCTGGATTTAACAACAAGAAAGCTTTCATGGTCAAAAGAGATGTTTCGGTTGTTTGGCATAAAATCAGAAGAAAATAAAGTTAATAGAAATATCATAAAAAAAATAATACATAAACAAGATTGGCCAAAATACAAAGAAAAACTTCATCAATTAGTCAGAAACGGCAAAGCAATAGAAGGCGTTGTCCGCTTATTGAATACAGATAAAAAAATTATCTATTGCAGATACAAAGCAGATATTATTCACAATGAATATTCAAAAAAAATAATGGGAACATTTCAAGATATAACAGAATTAATGGAAATTCAGCAAACTCTGGAAAAAGCTAAAAAAACCGTAGAGTTAATAAATAAAAACAAAACAGATTTTTTGGCGCAAACCAGTCATGATATGCAACAACCCATGTCAGCCTTATCATTATTTATTGAAAATTTATTAGAAGCAAATTTAGATAATCGTCAACAAATTTTGGTAGGAAAAATTCATGATTCCGCCATTTCTTTGCAAAGTTTTTTAAATAGCTTGCTAGATGTTAGTAAAATTGAACAAAATGAACTTTCCTTAAAAAAAGAAAAAATAATACTTCAGTCTATATTTGAAAAATTATTTTCAAATTATGAAAAAATTGCTCAAGAAAAAAACATTCAAATAAAAATAGTCAACACTTCAGAAATTATTTATTCAGATTCATTTTTGCTGGAAAGATTGTTGAACAATTATGTTAATAACGCCATAAAATATAGCAAAAACAAAATATTGTTAGGAATAAAAAGATATAAAAATCACAAATATATATGTGTTGTAGATAACGGTTCAGGCATTCTAAAACAAGAACAAAAGTTCATATTTAATGAATATTATCAAGGTAAAAATCATCAAGAGGGTAGTGGATTAGGATTATACATTGTCAAAAAAATTGCCAACATTCTTAGATTGGAAGTTGGCGTAAAATCAAAAATCAAAAAAGGTTCTTGTTTTTATATCAAAATTTAGTTTTCACTATTATAATTTTTTAAGATAACATCCATATCTTTATTTTGTCTTTTAGTGAGTTCTAACACACATTCCACAGCGCTAAGTTGTTCAACAATACCTTCATTAGTGTTCGGAGATGAAGAATATCCATAAAGAGAACAATAACGATCACGGTAAGCCAACCACTCATCTAAAAGATTTTTAAAGTTTCCGGAATACATAAAAGTTCCCTGATTCCATGCATCAAAATCTTTATTAGAAGCAAGTTGTTCATACTTTTGTTCCACCATATTCATAATTCTTTGGGTTTCTTGAGTAATGCAAGCTTTAATTTTAATACTGTTTCCTTCAGATTGGTCAATACAAGAGTCATAAGCAGAAGTTTGAGATAAATTCTGTGCATTAACTTGTATAGCAAATATGCTAACCAAAACCAAAGAAAGAGAAAGACGTTTCCAATTCATAATATAATCCTTTCAATACACATATAAAAATATTTTATAAGAATAATATTAAACTTGGGTTAATTAAAAAAATATAAAATAACAAAAAAAATTTGTTGCAAAAATAAATAATGGGGGGTATATTGCGCTGTGTTATGGGTGCGTAGCTCAGTTGGTAGAGCAACTGACTCTTAATCAGTGGGTCTGGGGTTCGAACCCCCACGCGCCTACCATTGAAAATAAAGGCTTTCAAAGATTTTGAAAGCCTTTTAATTTTGCTAAAATTTAATCTTTAATTAAGTTCTTTTTTCAAAATATCTTTAGAAAGCAATTGTGGCAAAATTTTATAATCCTGACCTTCACCGGTATAATAAATATATAAAGGAATACTTTTTCTACCATATGCCTCCAAAGCTTTTGACACATTTTCATCATGATTTGTCCAATCAGCAACAAACAAATGAATATTCTTATCTTGCACAATCTGAGCAAATGCATCTGATTGTAAAGCAATTTTTTTATTAACCAAGCATGTAATGCACCATTTAGCCGTAAAATCTATAAAAACTTTTTTATTGTTTTTAACCAAATTTTCTACTTTAACAGAATCAAATTTCTGCCAATTCATATTCTGAAAAACTTCATCTTGCTTTGATGTTAATTGGCTAAACAAGACCCATATCAACCAAACAACCGTAAAGAATACGGGAATTGCAAAAATCTTCTTAAAAATTTCCATCCATTTTCCGGGTTTTGGCAAAATTTTATGCACTGCCTTTGGATAAAATCCAGCCAATGTAAAAGGCAACGCATACCCCAAACTTAAAGACAAAAATATCGGATAATAAATATATATAGGTTGAGATAAGGTATAACCAATGGCGATTCCCATAAAAGGAGCAGTACAAGGACTTGCGACCAAAACGGCAAAAAAACCGGTCACAAATGCATTTATTTTTCTTTTTGTAAAAGAAATACGTCCGACATGATTTGCAAACGGATTATTAACACTAACCAAATCTAAAAGCATCAAAAAAATAATGCTGAAAATAACAATCATAACAAAAACAAAAATCGGAGACTGCAACTGGAAGCCCCAGCCAACATCTTCACCTTTATTTCTAAGCCAAATAAGAATAGTGGCCATAAGCAAAAAAGAAGTTACAACACCTGCAAAATAAATTAAAGCTTCAATTCTGCACTTGATTTTATTGTATGTTCCTTGAGCCAAAGATACGGCTTTTAATGTTAATATCGGAAAAACACAAGGCATAAAATTAAGAATCAATCCTCCCATAAAAGCCATAAACAAAACGCCCAAAAAGCTTTGTTTTTCAACATCAGATTTTTCTTGTTTGAACATTTTTTGAGAAGAAATAAGTTCATCTGCAAAATTTTCATTAATTACCGTGTTCTTTTGAGTAGCAGGCAAAGTAAAGTTAAATAAAAACTTTTCAGGAACACACTCATCTTTGCAAGCCAACCAAGTAATTTTTCCACTAAAATTAAGACGTCCGCGAGCAGCCTCATAGGGTTTGATGGCTGTCTGATAATAAGCGACATCATCATAACCATATTGAACGATTCCTTCTGTTTCAAAACGCTTAAATCGGCTCCATTTTTCCGGCATGAGTTGAAACCATTGAGGCAAGTTCCATTGCACTTGGGTTGGCACACCGATATCACCTACTTTTTGAGCAAAGATATGCCAACCGTTTTTCATTTCAAATTTAATTAAGATATCCAAATTTTGATTTGGGTTAATTGCATCAAAGCTTGTATATAAAGTAACTTTAACCTTATCTGTCTCATAATTTTGAGAAAAAGCATATGCTTTACTAAGGCAAAGCAAATTAAGAGAAAATACACAAGTAATAAGCAAAAACCAAAATTTTTTCATCTAAATTAATCTTTCGAAGGGCGTTGAGCAATAACAAAATTATAATAAGCCGCAATAACAACGCTGCATGCTTTTACAAAGCACAAAATTCCTAAAATAATTGCAATAAACAAAAATCCGGAAGGAATAAGGCACAAAACAATCATAGCAATAAAGGTTTCAAACCCTTGTGCAAAACCACCTAAATAAAAAGGAGATTTTGCAATATCTAATTTATTTTTTGCTTTGTTTTTATAATCAATAACCGCATAAGCCAACATTGCGCAGGCAGAAGAAGCAAAAGCAAAAAGCAAAAAAGTGGCGGCAACGGCATTTTGAGCCGGATTTGCCAATGCAAAACCAAAAATAATTCCAGCATAAAAAACATAATCCAGAGTAGCATCTAAAAACACGCCAAAATCCGTAATTTGAGAATGTCTGGCAAGAGCACCGTCCAGCGCATCACACAAACGGTTAACCAAAATACAAATCAAAGCAGCAAAAAAATTGGACATAGCCAAAAAGTTAATAGCTAACAGCCCAATAACAAATCCTGCAATACTCACCATATTAGCCGTAATGCCGATTTTATGAAGATTTTTAGCCAAATGAGCCATTAACATATTGGATTTATCTAATATTTTTTCAGAAACAGATTTTATAAAGGATAAAAATTTAAGCATTTTTTGCCAAAATTTATTTTCTGTTAACTTAATTATCATTGATTTTAGTTTCTTTAACATTATACTAACCTTTCAAAAAAAACTTCAATTATTAATTATGTTACAATAAAATAAAAATAATTAAAATACTCTAAATTCGGGTGTAAATAAAAATGAAATTTTTAAGTTTTTTTATAGGGTTAATCGTCATTTGTGCGTGTTTGTTTTTCAATAAATATCACGCTAACAAACAGCAAACCATAACGGGGTATGTTTTTGGAACTTATTATGTTGTCAAAATTTCCACACCCAAAGAAAATCCTCAAATAATTAAAGAAATTGATAAAATTTTTGCAAAAATCAACCAAAAATTATCTGTTTTTGAAAAAAACTCAGAAATAAATAAGTTAAATCAAGCAAAACACAAAATAAAAATTTCTCCTGAATTATACAAAATTATTAAAGTTTCACAAGAGATTCACAAGCAAACACAAGGTTATTTTGACCCAAGCATTTCTCCGTTAATAGAACTTTGGGGATTTGGAACCAATAAAACACATTCTCTACCGAATATAAATAAGATTAAGCAAAAACTATCTGAGACAGGTTTGTTAAAAATAAGATTAACCGATGATAATGAAGCATATAAAGAAAATCCGGCCATAAGCTTGAATTTATCTGCCATAGCCAAAGGATATGCCGTAGATATGGTTGCGGCAAAACTAAAAGAGATGGGGTATCACAATTTTTTAATTGATATTGGTGGAGAATTGAGCATTTCAGGTCAAAAAAACAACAAACAAAAAGGGTGGAATATAGGTATTGCCACACCTCAAGAAAATACAATTGATAATGCACTTGCATTGGAATTAAGCAATATTTCCGTTGCTACTTCAGGAAATTATAGAAATTTTTATTATATAGACGGCAAAAAATATGCGCATACACTTAACCCCAAAACAGGATATCCGGTGGTATATCACTTGTTATCTGTCAGCGTTTTTCATCCGCAATGTATGTATGCAGATGCCTATGCTACGGCAATGATGGCTATGGGGGAGGAAAAAGCACTCAAATTTGCCAACGAATATAAACTTCCGGCCATATTTATTATAAATACCCCCAATGATAAATTTAAAATTATTTATTCTCAAGAAGCCTCCAATATGTTAGGAGCAGAAAATGATTGAACATAAAGCAAAAGTCATTGATGTTCAAAAAAACATCATTATAGCACAAATAACCATCAAAGAAGCTTGTCAATCTTGTGAAATTCGGCACAAATGCGGTATGTCACAGTCAAAAAAGAAAAACATCACAATCAAAACCACCCAACAAAATATAAAAATAGGGGATAATATAACTATTTTACTTTCAGAAAAACAAGCCAAATTTGCCTTGTTTTGGGCATATGTTGTGCCAATATTTTTAATGATTATGACCCTAATATTATGCTTAAAAAACAACATAACAGAAAATACAAGTGGTATATTTAGTATAATTTGCTTGATTCCATATTATTTTGGTTTATGGTTTTATCATAATTTTTTTGCAAAAAAAATAACCTTTGAAATCAAAAAAGAAGATAATTGATGATTACAATACTTTTTTCTAATGTGTTGATTGTAGGCGGAATTGCTTTTTTATCCGCCTTAATGTTGTATTTTATATCAAAAAAATTCAGTATTAAAGAAAACCCTGTTTTAGATAAAATAGAAAAAAGCTTGCCGGGAGCAAATTGCGGAGCTTGCGGCAAAGCCGGATGCAAAAATTTTGCCTTAGCGTGTATTGTGTCATCAAGAGAAGAGTTTGAAAATTTGTATTGTCCGGTCGGCGGAGCGGAAACAATGCAAAAAGTTGCAAAAATATTAGGTTTCAAAGCGCCAAAGAAAGAACCTCAGGTTGCCGTGTTAAAATGTAACGGAACATGTGATAATGCACCGATAAAATTACAATTTGATAAAATAATTTCTTGCCGTTTGGCAAACCAAATTTCTGTTGGACAAACAGAATGTCCCAACGGTTGTCTCCGTCTGGGAGATTGTGTAAAAGTATGCAAATTTGGTGCATTAAAAATAAATGAAAAGACACTCATTCCCGAAGTAGATGAAAGTAAATGCACGGCCTGTGGTGCCTGCGCCAGAATCTGTCCCAGAGGTTTGTTTGAAATCAGAGCCAAAGGAGAGGGAGGAAAAAGAGTTTACGTTGCTTGCAACAACAAGCAAAAAGGAGCGTTAGCCAGAAAAAACTGCAAAGCAGCTTGCATAGGTTGTATGAAATGTGCTAAAATTTGCAGCCAAATTCAAATCAAAGACAATTTATCATACATACCAAGCGATGTATCTGCTGAAAAATATGGAGAAGAATTGGTAAAAAATTGTCCCACCGGTGCCATTATATTAAAAAACGCTCAATCTAAAAAGGAGCATTCATGACAAAAACATTTTCCTTAGGTGGAATTTTTCCAAAAAAATATAAAATTACCTCAGAGATTCCGAGTAAAGACGCCGGTTTACCTGAATATGTATATATTCCGGTCAAGCAACATATCGGAACACCGGCCAAAATACTCGTCAACAAAGGAGACAAAGTCAAAGTTGGTACCTTGCTGGCAGATGCAGATGGTGTTATATCAGCAGATGTTCACTCTTCTGTATCGGGAGAAGTTATAAGAATAGATGAAACAGAAGCCGCATCTGGTTACTTTGAAAATATGATAACAATCAAAGTACAAGGAGATGAAGCTGAAGATTATATTGATTTAAGCCAAACACTTTGCAAAGAGATACCTGAAACGCCACAAGAGATTATAGACAAAATAAGAAAAGCCGGCGTTGTCGGTATGGGTGGAGCAGGGTATCCAACCCCGATTAAAGATACCATTCCTCAAGACAAAAAAATAGATATTTTAATTATCAATGGCATAGAATGTGAGCCGTGGCTAACATCTGATGATAGGTTAATGGTTGAAAAAGCAGAAGAAATTGTTATCGGAGCTAAAATCCTTAACAAATTATTTGGCATTCAAAATGCCATAATAGCTATTGATGAAAATAAACTAAAGGCCATTGATATCATAAGCAATATAACCAAAAGATATGTCGGAGTTAATGTCAGAGTCTGCAAAACAAAATACCCGCAAGGAGGAGAAAAACAATTAATATCTGCCATAACCGGAAGAGAAGTTCCCTCTGGCAAATTGCCTATGGATATAGGGTGTTTGGTACAAAATGTTGGTACTGTTTTTGCTGTTTATGAAGCTGTGATGAAAAACAAACCTTTATATGAGCGTTATGTTACGGTCAGTGGAGATATGTGCAAAACGCCACAAACTTTCAAAGTCAGAATAGGAACACCGATAAGTTTTTTAATAGACCAATGTGGCGGTTATGATGAAAAAACGGCACAAATCATTTTGGGCGGTCCCATGATGGGAAATTCTATCATCCATACGCAAGCCCCCATCACCAAAACAAGTTCAGGTGTTTTACTTTTGTCCAATGAATTATCCAAACGCCCCACACCAACAGATTGCATTCGTTGCGGCAAATGCGTAGATTCTTGCCCTATGGGGTTAAGACCATATTTAATTGGCATATATACAAGAAACAATTTATTAGAAGAATTAAAAAGCATTCATGCGCAAGATTGTATAGAATGTGGTTGTTGCGCTTATATATGTCCGGCCAGAATACCTTTATTAGACTTTTGCAAACTTGCCAAAATAGAACTCAAAAACAAACAAGGAAAATAAAATGTTAAAAGTTTCAACCGCACCGCATATGTTTGCCAAACAAGATACAAACGCAATTATGAAAGATGTAGTCATAGCATTACTTCCGGCTGCATGTGTTGGAATATTTAATTTTGGATTAACAGCTTTAATAACAATTATCACATCAATAGCATCTTGTGTTATGTGGGAATATTTAACCGTCAGATATTTATTAAAAAAGCCCTCTACCATAAATGACTATTCTGCCATAATCACCGGTTTGTTATTAGCATTTAATTTACCGGCAACAATTCCGGTTTGGATGATTTTAATTGGTTCATTTATGGCAATTGTTGTTGGGAAAATGGCATTTGGCGGTTTGGGTAAAAATGTTTTCAATCCGGCTTTGGTGGGAAGGGTCTTTTTGTTTATTTCATTTCCGGTACAAATGACAATGTGGATGAAACCCAATTGGCATGATTTTTTCAACAGAGATATTCAAACCGGAGCCACAACTCTAGGTATATTAAAGCATATAGACGCCTCATCATCTGCAACATCTTTAACACACGGAAATCCGGATATAAGCCAAATTCCAGATTATTGGCATATGTTTATTGGATACACCGGAGGTTGCATTGGAGAAGTTTCCGCATTAGCATTAATATTAGGGGGAATATACCTTTTAATAAAAAAAGTAATCACATGGCATATTCCGTTTTATTACTTAGGCAGCGTATTTTTATTTTCATCTCTGATGTGGCTTGCAACACAAGATATTAAATTTGATCCGATAACACATTTATTATCCGGTGGCTTGATTTTAGGAGCTATATTTATGGCAACGGATTATACCACCACACCCATGACCACAAAAGGCAAGATTATATTTGCATTAGGTTGCGGTATATTAACTGTAATTATCAGATTTTATGGAGCGTATCCGGAAGGGGTGTCATTTGCCATTTTAATTATGAATGCTTTTTCTCCGCTGATAGATAAATTTTATTACACCAGAGTTTATGGAACAAGGAAGAAGTAAATGAAAAAAACAACATCTTTGTCAAAAATGGTTATTGTTTTATGCGGATTAAGCATTTGTTCTGCTTTATTGTTAGGCATGGTTTATGAATTGACCAAAGAACCTATAAAAAAAGCAAAAGAAAATAAAGAATTGGAAGCAATCAAAGAGGTTGTTTACCAAGAGTTTTATAACAACCCATATGCTGAAAAGCACAAAATTTTTCTCGGCCGTAAAAAAGGTTATGTAGACTTATTTCCGGCCAGAGACAAAAACGGAAAAATCACTTCTGTTGCAATTAAAACATATAGCAACAATGGCTTTGGCGGCAGAATAGAGCTGATGGTTGGTTTTTTGGTTGATGGAACAATAAATAAATATAAGGTCATAGAACAAAAAGAAACACCTGGATTAGGCACAAAAATAACAGAAAAAAAATTCAGCCATCAATTTCAAGGAATGCATCCGGAAAGACAAATATTCAAAGTAAAACAAGACGGTGGAGATGTTGATGCAATTACGGCAGCAACTATAAGTTCAAGAGCAGTAATAGACGCCATTGAAAGAGGATACAAAGCCTATAAAAAATTAAGCACGGGAAAATCAGATGAATAAAACCAGTTATGAAAATTTAACCAGAGGAATATTTAAAGAAAACCCAATTTTTGTAATGTTATTGGGAATGTGCCCCACCTTAGGTGTAACCACCACAGCATTAAACGGAATGGGAATGGGATTAGCCACGCTTTTTGTTTTGCTAATGTCAAATTGCGCCATATCTGCAGTAAAACACATTATTCCGGAAAAAATCAGGATTCCGTGTTTTATCTTAATTGCTGCAACTTTTGTAACCGTTGCAGATTTATTAATATCGGCATATTTTTCAACCTTGCACGCCACATTAGGAATTTTTATCCCCTTAATTGTTGTCAATTGCTTAATACTTGGCAGAGCAGAAGCTTTTGCTTCTAAAAACACGGTATTTCAATCGGCGTTAGATGCTATTGGAATGGGGATTGGCTTCACACTTGCTTTGACATTGCTTGGATTGATTAGAGAAACATTAGGCAATGGCTCAGCCTTTGGTTGGAAATTTGTCTCTGAAGATGCCGAGACAATGATGATGTTTATTATGCCGCCCGGAGCTTTTTTAGCATTAGCCGGACTTATTATTATCATCAACCAAATAAGAAAGGATAAAAAATGAGTTATTTTATGATTTTCATTAGTGCAATATTTGTTAACAATATTGTTTTAGCACAATTTCTAGGTATTTGTCCTTTCTTAGGTGTATCAAAAAAAATTTCTACCGCAGTAGGAATGGGTAGTGCCGTATGCTTTGTTATGGTTTTGTCAACAATTGTTACTTATTTGATTTATCACAATTTATTGCTACCATATAATTTGACTTTTATGAATACGGTAGTTTTTATTTTGGTCATAGCATCATTAGTTCAAATGGTGGAAATTATTTTGAAAAAAACATCGCCCAACTTATATCAAGCATTGGGCATCTTTTTACCTTTAATTACCACCAATTGCACGGTTTTGGGTGTGGCTTTATTGGTTATTCAAAAAGATTATAATTTACTCAATTCCGTATTTTATGCCTTGGCCAACTCATTAGGCTTTAGCTTGGCAATTATATTATTTGCCGGCTTAAGAGAAAGATTATCATTTGTCAATTTGCCAAAAGCAGTGCAGGGAGCTCCAATTGCTTTAATCACCGCTGGGTTGTTATCAATGGCATTTATGGGATTTTCCGGAATTGGCAATTAAATCAGCTTTAGTTTCTATGTAAGATTTTTTGCAAATTTTTAATCACATCACGGAACATATCTTCTGTCAAAACACCGGTATTAATATTGTATCTTGAGGTATGATAAGAATTCACCATATATAAATTGTGTTTATCCAAAAAATGAACGGCATTATGAGCAAACTTAAAAGCGGCTTTTTTATACCCCAAAACACCCAACACGGCATTATGGGCCACACCGCCCAAGGTTAATATCACTTTAAGGTTAGGCATATTTTCAATTTCACTGATTAAAAATTGTCCGCAAGTTTTAACTTCATCTCCGGTCACAACATTTTTAGGCGGCGCACATTTAACAGAATTGGTAATGCGAACATTAATCAGCTCAAAGCCGTCATCTTTTCTTTTTTGATAATTACCTTGCGCCAAGCCAAATTCTTTTAAGATAGGATAGAGGACATCGCCGGCATAATCATTGGTAAAAGGGCGCCCGGTTTGGTTTGCTCCATTAAGCCCGGGAGCCAAACCCACAATCAAAATTTCAGCCTCAAGATTGCCAAAAGGCGGGACGGGCGCATTTTGATAAGTTGGAAATTTCAATTTATTTCCTTCTCGATATTCAACAAGGCGAGGGCACAACTTACAATCTTTTTTTGGGCATAAAACAGACATTAAAAAAACTCCATATATTATTTTATGAAAGAAAAATAACATAATCAAAAAAAAATAATATGTTTATATATATTTTATTCAATATAAAAATTTTTTTTCTTTGTTATAATAAAACAAAAACTTAACATAAAAGAGGGAAAAATGAGAAAAAAATCAACATATTTAATTGTTTTGGCAATCATCGCTATTGCTGTAGCTTTAGGATATATTTTGAATATTGCAATCATAAAAAATATTATATCAGGAATAATCGGTAATATCTCAAGCCCATGGATCTTAGGATTATCTGCCGCTTGCGCCTTTATTTTAACAGATAACAAATATTATTGGATTATGAATATTGTTTGTGCAATTATGGCTGCCGTAATTTTACAAATTTTCATTTATGGCGGAGTTGTTACATTCTGGCCTATTTTATATAAAACTTTGGCCTTTTTGAGTGTTGTATATATATTAAACTTAGCAAAAATTGTCATAACCAGATAAAACATATATATAAAAGAGGGGCGCAAAAAAAGCGCCTCTTTTTTATTATTTTAAGAAAAGACTTGACTTTAAAATAAAAAAAGATTAGAAAATACGGAAATTTAAATTATTAATAAATTAGACATATGAAAAAATTATTTTTGTATGCCATCGGAGCGATAGTTCTTATGGCAATGGCTTCGTGCCAAAATTCTGAAAAAAATGTGATAATCAATGAAGATGTGTTACAAGCAAGAGATGTTTTAGACATCAAAATTGATTCTGTAATTACAGCGAGTAGCTTCGATACCTTTGACAAAGGTAATGAAAAAATCACGGTAAAAGAAAACGGCGAAACGTATGAACGCCAATGTCCCGTGAGCTTTTATTCTCCTGAAGGAGAAGTCTTAGATACTGTGTTTATTTTGCAAGAATAAGCACAATATCTACAAAACAGCGCAATTTTATTTTTTTGCGCTGTTTTTTTTATAGATATAAAATCTCTTTTTTTTGCGTATTTTAACAAAAAACAACCACTTATGAAAAAAATATTTTTATTTAGCCATGTGCTAGCTACAGCTTGCGTACCTCAAAAAAAATGACGGAAAAACGAAACCCGTTCAAAAAGAGAAGGTAGAAGAAGATGAGCATGACCTTACAGATTATCAAATGGTAAGGCAAAAAACAAAATCAGGAAAAAATATTCTCATTCTTAATTATGACAAACCAAACGCTTTCAGTTTTGTCTTTGCTTGTTCAATTTGAAAACAAGGCTGATTGACACTAGGCTAAAAAAATAGAGGGAGAGGAACAGAGGGCGCCATAAAGACCAGAACACATTATTAGATTACAAAGACCTTAATATATTTTGTCGCATAATATATATTATGATAAATAAATATTATATTCAAAGAAAAGGGCTCTCAGAACGAGCAAAATTAAAATCAATGCATAATTATCCACGAGCTCGTTCTAAAAGCCCATTTAAAAACTAGCCGCAATTAAATTTTTTGTGTAATCATTTTGCGGATGATTAAAGACATCTTCAGTTTTTCCCATCTCAACAATTTGACCATCTTTTAAGACCAGAATTTCATCAGACAAATTTTTGACCACATTCATATCATGAGATATAAATATATAAGTCAAATTTCTTTCAGCCTGAATTTTTAATAACAGCTCCAGAATGTGTTTTTGAATTTCTACATCCAATGCAGATGTCGGCTCATCTAAAATTAATATACTTGGTTTTAAGATTAACGCTCTAGCCAAAGCAACGCGCTGACGTTGTCCTCCTGAAAACTCGTGCGGATATTTTGCCAAGTCTTCTTCTTTCAAACCCACCTCAAACACCACCTGTTTTACTTGCTCATATTTTTGTTTTTCCGGCATTTTGGGAAAATGAATATCCAATCCCTCTTGAATAATCTCTTTAATTGTCATTTTTGGGTCTAAGGAATTATACGGGTCTTGAAACACAATTTGTAACCTTGCTTTATCATGCTTAGAAAATGCCTTAATATCTTGATTATCAATATAAATATTGCCTAAATATTTATTCAGCCCCACTAAAGACAGCGCAAAAGTAGATTTTCCGGAACCAGATTCCCCAACTATTCCCAATATTTTGCCCTTTTGCAAGGTCAAATTAAAATCTTTCAGCGCTTGTAGTGAAAATACCGTCCTGCCCCAAAAGTTCTTTTTTAATGGGAAAACAACATTCAAATTTTCCACTCTTAATATATTTTCTTTGTGGAAAATATTATTTTTATTCAATATATTGTTTGAGTATATTAAAGCTTTGGTATAACTATGTTTAGGATTTTGAAAAATATCTTCAACAGTTCCCTGCTCCACAATTTTGCCGCTTTTCATTACACAAACTCTGTCGGCAAAGTTTCTTACCACATTCAAATTATGGCTGATAAACAAAACAGACATATTCATTTTTTTCTTCAATTCTAACAATAAATCCAATATTTGTTTCTGAATTGTCACATCCAATGCCGTTGTCGGTTCATCGGCAATCAATATATCTGGCTTATTAGCGATTGCCATTGCAATCATCACACGCTGCCTCTGTCCGCCGGAAAGTTCATACGGAAAAGCCTCCATTCTTGTTCTGGCATTTTTTATACCCACCATTTTGAGCAATTTAAGAGTTTTTTGACGAGCTTTCTTTATATCTACATTCTGATGTAATAGAATTGTCTCGGCAATTTGCTTGCCGATTTTGTGTAATGGATTAAGAGAAGACATAGGTTCTTGAAAAACAAAACCAATTTTTCCGCCCCTGATTTTTTGCAACTCAGTTTCGGACAACCCGTTCAATTGAGTATTTTTATAATAGATTTTGCTTTTTTCTCCAAGCCTTGCTTTAGGAAATGGCAACAACCCCAAAATAGATAAAGCCGTAACAGATTTTCCGGAACCAGATTCCCCAACTATTCCCAAAACTTCACCTTGCTTCAAACTAAATGAAACATCAGAAACAACCTCTTTTTCCTGAGCAAAGCGGTTAACAAAAGAAATCGAAAGATTTTTTACTTCCAATATATCATTCATTTAGTTATTCTTCCTTGTATCAAAAGCGTCTCTTACCCCCTCTCCGATGAATATTAACAAACTCAACAAGACCGACAAAACGCAAAAGATTGTAATCCCAATCCAAGGGGCTTGCAGATTATCTTTACCTTGTCTGACTAAATCACCTAATGAAGGATATTCCGGAGGTAATCCTAAACCTAAAAAATCCAAAGATGTCAGAGCCACAATTCCGTCTGCAAGCAAAAACGGAACAAAAGTTATGGTTGCCACAATGGCATTGGGTAAAATATGCTTAAAAATAATGCGAGCATGGCTGGCGCCCATAACTTTAGCAGCCTTCACATATTCCATATTTCTTGAGCGCAAAAACTCTGCCCTCACCATTCCGGTTAAGCTTACCCAAGAAAATAAAATCAATATAATCAACAAATTAAAAAAACTTGGCGTAAATATGCTGGCAATAATAATGATAATAAAGAGTTGAGGCAAAGTTTCCCAAATTTCCATAAATCTCTGAAAGAAAAGATCAATTTTACCACCAAAGTATCCCTGAAGAGCGCCGGCAATAATTCCGATAACAGAAGAAAAGAAAGTCAGCAAAACTGCAAATACCAAAGATAGTCTGAATCCATACAAACATCTGACTAAAATATCTCTACCTTCTTCATCTGTACCCAACCAATGAGAAGCTGATGGCTTAGATGGTGTTGAGCCTTCAATATCATAATCTACCGTATTATAAGAAAACGGAATTAAAGGCATAATCATCCAACCTTTTTCCTGAATATTTTTAACAATAATCGGATCTTTATAATCAGCCGGCGTTGGAAAATCTCCGCCAAATCTGTCATCTGTATATTCTTTAAATATTGGAAAATAAAAATCTCCCTCATATTTAAGGATTAACGGTTTATCATTAGCCAAAAATTCTGCAAATAAAGAGAGTAAAAACAAAGACAACAAGCAAATGCCGGATATATATGCCCGTTTATTTTCTCGAAAGAGCATTAATTTTTGATATTTACTCACTAATCACTTTCTCCTCAACTGTTTTTTTGGGCAACATTTTAGGCTTGATAACAAAGGCTTTATTGTGTTTTAACCATTCTTCATACCAATTATCAAAAAACTTAACGGCATTATCAATTTGAGAATTATCAAATTTAAAAGAATGTAATTTATCTAAAACTTTTTGTTGTAAATCATTTTGAATATTTAAATGTTCCAATTCAATGCAAGCATCTTGTTTATAAAGATATTTTTTCAAAACACTTGGAGCATAGCACACTTGATTATAAAGAGAAAATTCAGCTTTTTTAGGGTCATATATAGCAGTATCAACGAATTTTTTATTCATAAATTCTTCAACAAAATTTACATTATCTGAAAGTTGATACATATCACCAAAGCCACTCAAACTTTGCAATACAATTACCGTATTTTTACGTTTTTCTTCAGGGATAGCATCTATAAAATCTTGCAAAGCGCCATACAAGCACCTCACCTGATTATAATAAGCTTTTCTTTTTTCAGAAAAATTAACAACCTTTATCCAAGGCAAGTCGGATTTATTCTCCCATTGATCTAAAGGTTTAATCTGACAAAATTCATCAAATATGAATGTGTTATTAGGCATATTCAAATTAACAAAATAAGCCTGATTTCCATGTCGAGTGGCAATATCTTTACTCAAAACATTTAAGATATCTAGACTATTTTTAACACCAATATTTTTATAAGAAATACCAATCATAGGCGTTTTATCTGCATCAGTAACAATTTTCAAACTAGAATACAAGCTCGATAAATCATTAAACAACCCCGTACTTTCCATCCATTGAGCAAATAAGAGTGTCATTTTTTCTCGCACGGAAATATTCATCTCTTCAAAATTTATTGGCAAATTATTTTGTTCAACACAAGAATCAACCACAAATTCATTATTGATTTTACAAAATTCAATTCCCTGATTCTGATAAGCATTAATAAAAAATTTGCTTTTTTTAAAAGCTTCAAAAAGTTTTGCCTCTTTTAAGAATATATCTTTTTCATTAAGTAAATTAAATTTCCAAAACTTATCAGGAACAACTGTTTTATTAATATATTCTTTTGAATCTTTAGAGTTATTCAAATTAAGAATTTGCGCAAAATTTTCATAAGCATTTTCAGACAAGACATAAGACTGAGGATAAAACATAAAATTATTTTTTTTATAAAAACCTAAAATAATATCCAAATTTTTTTGTAAATCTGTTACTTCAGCCAAATTTTTAGAAGACATATTTTGTTTTAAATCTTGAAAATAAGAAAAAGAACCTAAAGCAGGCATACCAATAAAAACAAAATTTTTTCCGTTATCATTAGCCATGGAAACTGTAGAATCTTTTTTTGATATGAATTTTTTACCATTATTATCATCAATTAATTGAGAAAACAAAACCACAGCATTAATTATGAGTACCAAAACAGCCAACGTAAAAACCTTTGATTTTGAAGCATACGTCAAAAACAAGAAAAATATAACAGCAGATACAATAGCAAACACCACATGAGACACATATGTTAAAAGTAATCCCAAATCAGGAGAAATATATGTTGCCACCAAACTGGAAAGCATGGCATTTTTGTCAAAAGCAGCAAATTGGTTAAGAAAAGCAATCATTAAAAAAGCCAAAGCAACAGACAAAAGAAGATTCTGCAATATTTTTAAAAAGGAAACCAAATACATTAAAATAAAACAAACTACCGTAACAGAAACAACAATTCCCCAAACTTCAGGTTGAAAAAAGCCCAGTGTTGAAAAAACAGAGTAGCTACCTGCCCCCATAAATACAAAAAAGTCAAAACAAACCAAAGAGGACAACAATAAACCTTTGATAAACCAATCCAAAAGGTTATTAACAAAAGAACTTTTTATAGCCTTATTTACTTTATTTCTATAATTAGAAGAGTTTTTTTCTTCCATTTTAGAAGTTACGGCGTAACTAGATTGTCTGTCATCAATAATAACATCATGCATTTTATTTAGCCTTTAAAAAATTTCCTTTTCAAGGATTAAAACACATATTTTTTATAATTTAAAGAAAAAGCCTTAAGATATATACAATCTCAAGGCTTTTAGAAAAATTCCAAGAATTTTTATTATCTTGAATAGTACTCGATAACCAAGTTTGGTTCCATTTGAGCAGCATAAGGAATGTCTGCAAATTTAGGAACAAAAGAATATTTTGCGGTCATTTTTTTAGCATCAACTTCCAAATAACCCGGAAAATCTCTGTTACCAGCTTCCAAAGCGGCAGCTACAATAGCCAAAGATTTTGATTTTTCACGAATTTCGATAACATCGCCAGCTTTAACCATATAAGAAGGAATGTTAACCCTTTTACCATTAACCAAAATATGACCATGGTTTACAAATTGACGAGCAGCAAAAATTGTTGATGCAAATTTAGATTTCCAAACCAAATTATCCAAACGAGATTCCAAAATACCAACAAAGTTTTCAGCAGCGTCACCAGATCTTCTGATAGCTTCTACATAATATTTATGGAATTGTTTTTCAGAAACATTACCATAGTAAAATTTCATTTTTTGTTTAGCAATTAATTGAACACCGTAGTCAGTAGGTTTTTTTCTTCTTTGACCATGTTGACCCGGAGCATATTCTCTTTTATCTAAAGGAGATTTTGTATTTCCCCACAAATTAACACCGAAACGACGGTCTAATTTTCTTTTAGCATTAACAATACTTTTCATTAAAATTTTCCTTTTTTATAAAACATTATTATTGTCCCGGTAGTTTTGGTTATTTCTCCAAACGGGGTATTTTACCCTCATTCCCGGAAGTATGTTGATAACTACACCAAAAATACCAAAATTTCAAGCATTTTTTTAAAAATTTGTAGATTTTCTCATTTTTTTTGCTAACATAAGCAAAACAAGGTTTTAAGGAGCAACAATGTCATATGATTTATTATTTCAACAAGCCATAAAAGCTCATGAACAAGGCAATTTTGATACTGCAGAACAAATTTATCGTCAAATTTTGGAAGTATCTCCTAACAATCCAGATATTCTGAATTTATTAGGTCTCATTGCACAATACAAAGGGGTTCATAATCAGGCTATTGAGCTATTTTATCAAGCCATAAAAGCCGCTCCAAAACACGCTCCGTTTTATTTTAACCTTGCCATTTCTCTAATGGCGCAAAATAAAAATATAGAAGCATTGGACAATCTGCAAAAAGCTCTGGATTTAGCTCCGGATGAAAAAGAAATATATTATCAACAAGGCCTTGCTTATCAAAAATTAAATCAAACAACGCAAGCACAACAATCTTTTTTATCAGCCTTAAGCAAAGATTCCAACTATGCTGATGCCAAAACTCGTCTGGCCATGACTTATTATGAAACAGATGTAGAGAAAACACTCAAATTTTTAACAGAAATTAACAATCAATATCCTGATAATATTTTATGCAAATATTTTTTATGCCATATTCATTTTGAACAAGGAAATATACAAGATGCCTTAAAATATGGAGAAGAAGCAAAAAAAATAGATAATAAAAATGATGATGTTTTAGCCCTTCTCGGTCTAATTTATTTATCACAAAACAACATAGCAAAAGCAAAAGAAAATTTTAATGAAGCACTTTTAGTAAATTCATATAATACATTAGCGCTGATAAATTCAGCCAATATTGAAACCAATGAAAATGAATTTGCTTTGGCTCAAGAAAAATATAAAAAATTATTAGATTTCAATCCACAAGATTTTGACGTTCACCTAAACTACGCCAATTTGCTTTATAAACAAAACAGAATTTCTGAAGCTTTAGATGAATACAGAGCTGCTGTTGTCATCAATCCAGATTCTGCCGAAGCCAGCAACAATATTGGTTTAATCTTAAAAGATTTAAAAAGTTATGAAGAGGCTTTAGGCTTGTTTTTCAACTCCTTAGCAAGAGATCCTAAGAATGAGGCCTATTCCATAAACATTGCAGAAACTCTGATTTTACTTCACAGAGAAAATGCTGAAACAGCATTAAAAATTGCAGAAAACTGGGTCAGAATAAATGCTGATAATGTTTACGCCCAACACACAAAAGCCTCTTTTTTAGGAGAAAAAATTGAAAATAATCAAGTTTTTAGTGAAAAATTGTTTGACAATTTTGCTAATAATTATGAACTGGTGCTTGAGAAGATTAATTATAGCTTACCAAGACGCATTAGAGAGCTTACAGGAGATGTTAAAGGTACCATTGTGGATTTGGGGTGTGGTTCGGGACTTGTTGGTCAAGCTCTTAAAAACACTCAAAATCAAATAATCGGTATTGACATTTCTAGAAAAATGTTAAAAAAAGCTGCTGAAAAAAACATATATGCAAAATTAATCAAAGCAGATATCACTGCTTTTTGCCAACAAAAAATAAAAGAAATCGACCCAAGCTTGGTTGTTGCCGCAGATGTGTTTGGATATATCGGTAATTTATCACCTCTCCTAGAGGCATTAAAAGGTTATAAAATTTGTTTTTCTGTAGAAATTTTAACTAAAGATGGTGATTATGAACTCAATGAAGCCGGAAGATTTGTTTATAATATCAGTTACTTAGAACAACTTCTTAGCAACAAAGGTTTTGCTCATATCAACAAATATGATGTTGTTTTAAGACAAGAAGACGGACAAGATGTTAAAGGTGCACTCTACTTTGCCCAATAGTCAAAACATAGAGAATTTAAGCGCTAAAGATTATCCTGAAATTTTAAGTGTTTGGGAAGCTTCTGTTCGTGCAACGCACCATTTTTTGAGCGAAAAAGACATAGCTTTTTATAAATCCTTGGTTTTGAAATATGCTTTGCCCTCGATGAAAGCTTTTGGCATACGCGTTCAAAATAAACTCGCCGGTTATATGGCTGTTTCTGACTATAAGGTGGAAATGCTTTTTATTGCACCAGAATTTATCGGGCAAGGTTTGGGAAAAAAACTGCTTTCCTTTGCTCTCAACGAGCTGCACATTCCGCTTGTTGATGTTAATGAAGAAAACCCTAATGCCTTGGGCTTTTATTTGCATATGGGATATCAGATTATTTCTCGAGACGAAAAAGACGGCAATGGCCGCCCTCACCCTATCTTACACTTAAGACACAAACAACATATTGAAAAATAATCATTTATTGTTATATTATTATTAATAATTGTGCTTTATGCTCATTATATGATTTCACTGAAAAACAGGAGATTTTACCATGAGTACAGATTATATGATTGACATTTATGACGGCAATATGAATTTATTAGGCTCTGTTATGCGTTCTCAGGCACACAAAGAAGGAATGTGGCATAAAGCCTTCCATTGTTGGATTGTCAAAAAATCTCCAGACAAGCATCATCGTGTTTTTCTTCAATTAAGAGGTAAAAATCAAGCCACACACCCAAGTTTGTTAGATATATCTTCCGCAGGTCACCTCAAAAGCGGAGAAACATCTCATGACGGCATCAAGCATATTGAAGAAGAATTAGGCATAAAAGTAGATTTCAAAAGCCTAAACAAACTTTTTACCATCAACCATGTGTATGAAAAAGACGGATATATTAATCATGAGTTTAATCCGACATACTTGCTTGAAACAAACAAAGATTTAACTCAATTCAAACTCAACCCCAAGGAAGTTGACGGCTTGTTGGAAGCTTCTGTTGATGATTTGAAAAACCTATTTAATCACAAGGTAAACTCCATATACGTTTCGGGCCTATTTTTAGATGATAACAAATACATTCCTTATACCGGAGCTGTTAGCATCAAAGACTTTGTTCCGCATGAAGACAGTTACTACGTTAAGGTTATGGATACCATAAACCGTTACTTTAATAATTAAATATATTTATTTGATTTTATTGACTATTTCAGAAACAGCATTCTCGCTTTTATTAAGACGAGCTGAACCGTATTGAAAAAATTCTTCAAAAAGCTCATTGTTTCTGTGATATTTATTGTCATAATATTTTGCTTGCAAAATGCACTCAATTCTGTCCATATCCTTCACAAATTTTGCCTCAGGTGAAGTGTTTTGCTCATATTCTTCAAAAATATCCAACAGCTCTGTATTACCTAATTTTTCAGCAATAACACGCATAGCCTCTTTTTCTCTTAAAGATTTTTCCTGAACAGAAATATTGTCATAAGGCATATAGTCACCAACCACACCTTCTTGCAAATCGTGCAAAATAGCCATTTTCAAGCACTTTTCCAGATTAAGATGTTTAGGAGCCAAAAGCAGCGTTAAAAGCACCACTCCGTAAGAATGTTCAGCTACACTTTCGGGCGCTGGAATTTTCCTTGCCAACCACCCGGAACGAGGAAGTTCTTTAAGCTTATTCAAATAAAAAGAAAAAGCATCAATATCACAAGCCATTTTCAATTCCTCTTAAAAATTTTTCAATAAAATCAAGTGTCTCTTTGCTGTTTTTAACTTCAAAAACCGGAAGTTTACAAGCTTTTGCCGCCTGTTGCGTAACCAAACTATCATCAATTAATATGGCATCTTGATAAGAAAATCCGTTTTCTTTCAAATATCTCTCAAAAAAAGGCAATTTAGAGTTAACAATATCTCTTTTCAAATATCCTTCTTTATGAGAAGAAATAATCTCATCAAAATACCTATCAAGCCGCATGGACGGGATGGTATAATATTCAAAAATATCCCAATTATCAGTTGCTAGCACCACTTTTTTATTGTGCTTTCTTAAAGTTAAGAACATATCCAAAATCTCAGGAAAGTCAATTGATTGATGCGAACAACTATCCTTAAAAATAGCCTCAATCTCCGATTTTTTAGCAATTCCGGTCTGCTCTAACCTCTGTGCCGCATCATGATAATTAAGCTTACCTCTGGCCCATTCCAAATGCCAAGCATCTTGATTATGAAAAATTTCATTATTAATTTTTTCAAACAAATCAGGATGTTCAAGCTTCAATTTATTTAAGAACATTAATGATGTTAAGGTGATATACCAATCCACAAAGATAACTTTTATGTTTTTAAAATTCATTTCTGTCACAGCAAGCCTCTATCATCATCAAGTTTTGCAACATATTTTCCGGAGATGTAATCACCTTTCCCTGCATCCCGAATTTATGACAAAGTTTAATCAAATCTTTGTCATCATCAAGCAAAATAGCCTCTTCATATTTTATGTTGTTTTTCTTCAAATAATCATCAAAAAACAATAGCTTATTATCAGAAACATCATGTTTTAGATATTTCAGCGTGCAAGAATTTAAGATATCATCAAATTTTTTATACAATTTCAAAGACGGAACCGTATATTCATTAAAAACATCCACATTATCTGTAGCAATAACAACCTTTTTGCCTTTTTGACGAATACGTTTTATCCATTTTTGATAATCTGGACGATCAAACTTCATTTTTTCGCAACTTTGATAAAGTAGATGAGAAATATCTTGAAAATTCAAGTCATTTTGGCATATTTCTTTAAGCACATCTTCTTTTGAAATTTTGCCTTTCATCCAATCAATAAATTTGGCAAGCGGCATTTCCTCAAACAAGCGATGTTCAAGCTTGTCGAATAGCTTTTTGTTGCGACGTTTAATAAATTGAAAAAAAACGCGAGAACACAAAGTCTTATGCCAATCGACAAAGACCACTTTGATACGGCATAATCTTTTAAGTTCTCGCATATTGTTCTCCTAGTTACAAGAAATTTGCATCGGTTTCACGGCTATTGTCGGTGCACCGCAGCCATCGGGCGTAAATTTAAGGTCATTACCGATGAGCTCAATATCTTGCCAAAGCTCATAAACATTACCGCTAATGGTAAGTTGATTTAGGGCCTTATCAATTTTGCCGTTTTTAATCAAAAAACCTTCGGCACCAAAAGAAAAATCTCCGGAAACAGTTGAATATCCTGCATTTGTACCAATTAAATCGGTGATATAAACGCCCTCTTTTGTTTGTTGTAAAATTTCTTCTTTGCTCACATTTCCGTTTTCTAGGTAAAAATTGGAATAAGACACACCTCTTGCGCCTCCACCGATACCATTTCCGGTAGGTTCAACGCCAAATTTATACGCCGTACGCAAATTGTGGAGCAAGGTTTGCAACACCCCATTTTGGATGATAACATTGTTTTGGCTCGGATAGCCTTCACCATCAAAAGGACGAGTACGGTATCCATTGTCTAATAAAGGATTATCAACCAAGGTTATACTGTCAGCAGCAATTTTTTGCTTAAGCTTATCTCCAAGCTTAGAATGTTTTTCTTCTACAGCGGTAGCAGAAAACAGATTTTTCATTATATCTAAAAAATCTGCAAAGCATTCATTTTCAAAAACAATTTTATATTTACCGCTAGAAATTGCAATTGGGTTCAGTTTTTTCAAAGCTTTCTCTACTGTTTTTTGCGCCATAAGTTCAGGATTAAGATCTTCTTTTTTATCAAACTTCACATATTCAGAAGCGGTTTTGATAACACCGTTTTCTTCTACTGACAAATAAATTCCGGCAAAAGCCCAAGTTGAACCTTCACTCACATTCAAGCCCAAAGAATTGCGAATTGAGTTTTGATATTTACCCTCGTTCAAATAGCAAGAAATAACCTTTTTCACACGCTTATCTTGAGCATAAGCCGCTTTTTCTAAATCGAGCAAAAATTGTTCTTTATCAAGTGTTTCATACTCTTTTATTGGAGTATTTCTTTTAACGGCCGGATACTTTCTCTTTTCCCCAAAGAAGAAATTTTCTTCTTCATTATTCATCAGCAAAGCATTTTCTTTAGCTTCTTTAATGATGAGCGGAATATTTTTTTCTTCCAGCTCCCCGCAATCAAAAGAACCGATATTTTGTCCCTCTTTAACGGAAAAAGACAGATGTTGTATATTTTTGAAACTGCGTTTTTCAATTTTGCCATCCATCACTTTTAAGGACAAATTTTCACTTTGACTATAATCAATTTGAAATTGATTGATGCCTTGCGCTTGGCTTGCCTGATATAATTTTTCAATAAATTTTTGTGCCTGCATTATTTTTGTCCTCCGACAGTAATGTTCTTAACGCGGATGGTAGGTTGACCGACCGTTGTTGGAATTTTTCCTGAAATAGAGCCACACATACCACAGCCTAAGCTCATATTATTGCCAATCATATCAATATTTTGCAAAACTTCTTGTCCCGAGCCAATCAGTTTGGCACCTTTGACTTGTTTGGTGATTTTGCCATTTTCAATCAGATAAGCTCTATCAACCGAAAAGTTAAATTCTCCGGTTGACATTTTAACAGATCCGCCCCCCATTTTCCCAGCATAAATACCTTTTTCAGTGTTAGCAATAATCTCATCGTGGGTAGATTTGCCATTAGCAATAAAGGTGTTGCTCATGCGTGATGTTGGGGCAAAAGTATAGTTCTGACGACGAGAACAACCATTTGGCTCCACACCCATACGACGCCCGTTTAATCTATCAACCATATAATTTTTCAAAATGCCATTTTCTATTAAGAGCTTTCTTTGAGTCTTAACGCCTTCATCATCCACGTTAATTGAGCCCCAAGCGTGGTCAATTGTCGCATCATCATAGGCTGTTACCAAAGGAGATGCTATTTGTTGCCCAAGCTTTCCAGCAAATACAGATGCATCTTTTGCAACACCTTCAGCTTCCAGACCATGACCGCATGCCTCGTGGAATATCACACCGCCAAAGCCATTACCAATCACCACATCCATTTTGCCGGATGGACAAAGTTCGGCCGAAAGTTTAGATATGGAATCAGCGGCCACATTTTCGGCAAACTCTTGCAAGTTTCTGCCATCAAACAACTCTAAACCGTACAACCCGCCAAAATTGTCTCCGGCAACTTCAGTTATGTTATCTTTTTGAGCAATGCTCGCAAATTGAAAGCGGCTGCGCGAAATGGAATCTTCCGTCCAAACACCTAAAGAATTGGCGAGTAAGGTTTGACGCGTTACTTCAGTATAGGTGGCATCGGCTTTGCAAATAAGCGGGCTGGCGTTTAATGCATATTCGCTGATTTTGAGCATTAGGTCTGTTTTTTCTTTTTTAGTTTTGCTGTCAAATGGCTTTTGAATTTGGTGTTTTCTCTCTAATTCTAAATCTCTCAAATCAAAAGTAATGTCTTTTTTGCTTGATTTTATGCCTAAGGCGGCTTTTTTTGCCGTTTTGAGCAAATTTTCTCTATCCATTAAATTTGTGTAAGCATAAACAAAATTCACACCGTCAAAAATGCGAATACCGGCGCCATAGCTCAAACTTGATGTTGAACTTTTGATTTTTCTTTCCGATGTAAACAAGTTACTTGCCAGAGTATTTTCAACAAAAATCTCGGCATAATCGCCACCCGAGGACAAAGCCTCGGTCAAAATTTCTGCTACCAAATTTTTATCAAGCAAATTTCTTCTCCTAGATATTGTTGAGTAAATTTTTCAATACGGCAAAAGATTTATTAGCCATTTCGTCCCAAAAATCGGCATATTGCTGATGATTATCATTACTTCTCAGAGGATTATCACTGATAATGCGCAAGCTGATAAATGGAGTTTTTTTCATATAACAAACCTGAGCCACAGCGCAAGATTCCATATCCACGGCCAAAGCCTCATCAAACAATTTGCGAATGTTTTTTGCTTCTTCAATACCTGCAACAAATTTATCACCGCTTGCAATCAAACCTTTGTGAATGGTAATGCCGTTATGCTCGCCCTCTTCTATTTTGGCAACCAAGCTTTTATCAGCTTCAAAATACAAGGGAAAGTCTTGCACCTGACCATAAGCGTTAGGCTCCAAGCACCAAACATCATTATAAACGGTTTTAGTACTTACCACAATATCCATCTGCTTAACATCATCACCCACACCGCCGGCAACGCCTGAGTTAATCACGCAATCTGGCTTAAACTTATCAATCAACTCTGTCGTTTTAACGGCAGCACAAACCTTACCGATACCGCTTTGGATTAAGGTTATTTCTTTATCACCCAAAGTACCTGTAATATATCCCTCATTTTCTTGCTCGTTTAACAGTAAAGCTTTGATTGAGTTAATTTCGCTACTCATAGCGGCAATAATAGCAATTTTTTTCATTTTTTATTATCTTTCTCTTATAAATTAATCCAACTTTTGTAAAAATTCTTTCATTTCGGCACGCATCATTTCATCCATTAACTTGCTTGAATGTCCTTTTGCCGGCACAAATATCAATTTTGACATCGGCAACGCCTTATGCAATCGATAAGCATTTATCGGCGGGCAAATAAAGTCCAGTCGATTATGCAAAATAAGTGTTGGAATATCATCAATTTTATTCGCGTTATCAATTATCTCATCATCTTCCAACATAAAGTTTTGAGCGGCATAATTGATATATATCTTTTGCATATTAATTTCTTTTTCATCGGGAATATAATCACCGAATTTAGGATCTAAACTCCCTAAAACACGCTCCCAACAGCCATATTTTGTAGCGGCACTCGTTTGTTGTTCCAAATTTTCAGAATTAATTTGTTTGGCATAATATTCCGGAATCAAATAATTATCTGAGATATTTCCTTTTAATTCATCCAACATATCCGGATAAAACAAACCGCTTTGTTTCAGTTCCCAATTTTTGGAATCTCTGTTGGCTAAAAAGATTTTGGATAAAATCATGGCTTTTACTATTTTAGGATAAGTTATCGCAAACATCAAAACCATGGTTGAGCCCCAAGAACTACCAAAGAGAATAACTTTGTCATTAATCTCTAAAAATTCTAAAAGACGAACGGCATCATCAACATTATCTTGTGTCGTGTTATGTTCCATACAGCCGGCTGGTTCTGATTTTCCGCAACCTCTTTGATCAAACATAATCACTCTATATTTTTTCAAATCAAATTTCTTTGCCGTTTCCGCTCTTGACCAATACCCAGGTCCGCCATGAAAACAAAGTATGACCTCACCTTTGGGGTTGCCAAACTCACGATAATACACTCTATGTCCGTCTAACTCCGGCAAATATCCTTCATTAAACGGTTTGGGAATAAACCAATTACTCCAAAATGCCATATTTCCTCCTTATTTTTTCTTAATTTAATCTATTTAAAGCCTATAACAAAACAAAAAAGTTGTTTTTTTAACATATATCATCTTTAATACAATCAGGAGAATAGACATGACAAGAATTTATAAAAATATTCTGATTTTAACCGGTGCCGGTATTTCTGCCGAATCCGGTTTGGCCACCTTTAGAAGCTCTAACGGCTTATGGAATAATCACAAGGTTGAAGATGTGGCAACAATCGAAGGATTTGAGCGTAATCCGGCTCTGGTGCACGATTTTTACAATGAACTTAAAGTGGAAGTGCAAAAAGCGGAACCCAATCCTGCCCATTTTGCTTTAACCAAGCTGCAACAAGAATATCCGGCAGAGATTAATATTGTTACACAAAATGTGGATACGCTTCATGAAAAAGCCGGCAACAAAAATGTGTATCATATTCACGGACAAATCAACCAAGCCGTTTGTCTTAATTGTGGTCATGTGCTTGAGACCTGGGGCGATGTCGATACGGAAACGATTTGCCCGCAATGTGAAGTTTCCGGTATGATGAAACCAAATATCGTCTTTTTTGGTGAAAATCTTTTATGTATGGATAAGGTTGAAGTGTTTTTAAGAAAGTGCGATTTGTTTATTTCTATCGGTACTTCCGGCGTGGTTTATCCCGCTGCCGGATTTGTACAAACCGCAAAATATTATGGCGCAGATACAATCGAATTTACGCTCGATATGACCGCCAATAATTATCTTTTTGACAAACATGTTTTAGGCAAAGCTGGAGAAACCTTACCTAAATATGTTGATGAATTAATTACTTCATTAAAGAAAAACCCCGCTGAGTAGCGGGGTTTTTCTTGTTCTTTTTAGGAATTATTTGCCAAAAATTCCCAATTCTTTTACTCTGTCTTTAACGCCGCCGACAACTTTGTTCAAGTTTTCATCAGCAACAGATCTTAAATCGCCAAGTTGGCTTTCAACAACAGTTTTGGAAGCTGTTTTCAAAATGTTGTTCAAAATCTTGGTGATGGAAGAAGCTATGCTTTCGCCTTTCTTTTCATCGCCAATATTTCTCATTACGATTTGCGGTAATTTAACTTTCAAATCATTAGCTTTGCCGTTGATATTGGCAATGGCTTGAATTTCACCGTTTGCAACAACCAATTCTTTAATAACAACCTTTTTAGAAGATGCTTCATCTTTTGGGGATTCTTCTTTAGCTTGAGATGCTTGAGCATCTTTAGAAGCTGTGTTGGCTGCAATATTCTTTTGAATTTGGCTGATGTTGTTTTGAGTTAAAGACAACATTTCATAAGTGATAACCGGTTTGTTAATGGCAATTTTTTCAATAATGATTGTGTCTGTTGCCAAGCTTTTCAAATCAACTTTTACAAAAATATCGCCTAAGCTAAAAATGTAAGGAGCTGAATAGTTTTTTGGGTTGGCAACCGTAATTTCGCTGATTTCACCCTCGCCTTTGGTCAAACTTAATTTAAAACCTTGCAAGTTGACTTCAGTGCCGGTGATTTCGCTACCATATTTATTGACAACCTTTTTAACAATAGTTTCCAGCGATGGTGAAAAATACCAAGCAGCTGCAATCACTAAAACTAAAAATCCAAAAATATATTTTTTCATTTCTATCCTTTCTTGTTGTTTGAGATATAAAAAATGTAATACAATCTTTATCTTTTTACAATTATAAAATTAACAGATTGCTAAGAAAATAAATTTTAAAGATTTATTCTCATTTTCTGTTCAAGGGGCTTAAAGCCAAGCTTTTGATAAAATTTGCACGCATCAACATTGTCATTAAATACACCGAGAGTAATTTCAGAAACACCGCGATTTTTTGCTTCTTCAAAGAGCTTTTTCATCAAACTTTCGGCAATTCCCTGACGGCGAAAATCCGGCAACACGCCAAGCTCACAAACATGGCAAAATCTTTCATTTTCCAAATATGGGCGAGAGGTAAACTCGGCACAAAGCCATCCGCAGATAGTATCACCCTCTTCTGCCACCAAAGCAAAAGCATCATCATCGGTTAAGGTTTCTTGCATAGATTTTAGTTCATAGGCTTCATCAATCGGCTTAAAATAGCCATGCAAGACCTTGCGATGATGCTCGCGCATTTCACGACAAATTTCTAACACTTGAGGTATATCTTTTTCTTCAAATTTTCTAAAAATCATAACAAATCCAAAATTTCTTTATCTAGGTGGCTATGGGTTGAGTTCGGACTGATGATATATTCAAAATCCAAGTCTTTGGGCAAATTTTTATAAGATTCCTTGCGCTTTTCATCTAAAAAGTCGTCTTTTGCGCCTTGAACCCATTTTATTTTCACTTTTGCATTATCGGCAATATCTTCCAAAACCTCGTCCGGCACATCTGAATTAAGCGTAATCACTTCTTTGACGCCAAGTTTGAGCCCGCAATAAAGTGCAATCAAACCTCCTTGAGAATGTCCGCACAAGATTACATTTTTGGCACTTACCCCTTTCTCGCGCATCAGGGTCACAATGGCAGACAAAGACATTACCAGAGAGCAATACCACTCCATCATTCTAACTTTGCGTTGACCGCCGATTTCATCTTTTTCAAACCAATAAAAGCCGTCTTTGCTGATGGTAGATTTATACGGGGCATTGAGCGAAACCAACTCAGCATTGTATTTTTGAGCCAAATCGGAGACGAAATCAGCTTGAGAATCTTTGTTTCCACCTTTCCCGTGCAAAAAAATGAATAATGTCATTAGAGTTTTTCCAAATCTTCAATATATATCCAGCGTCTGATAGCAGAAAAATCCACCTCACCTTTATCATTAATCCATTGTTTGTCAGATAGTTTAGAAACCAAGAAGTCACCTTTTTTTGTTTCAATCAGGCAGAGTTTATCTGACTTAGGCAAAACATTGGCATACCAATAGGTATTATCCTTAACATATTTTTGAATAACTTGCGATTTTTTAATGAGTTGTGAGCGCAAATTATAGTTGCGCCACTCAGCAATCACGGCATATAAAGCCAAAGCAAAAACAATCAGATGCATTTTTATCTCCTTTTTTTTACGAGTTTAGCACCATAAATTGTCTTTTCAATAAAAAAAGCCCCGCAATTCATACGGGGCTGGTGCTAGATGATAAAAAACTAATCTTTGTCTTTTTTATCTTTTTTCAGCTCTTTTTTATCTTTTTTTGCCTCTTTTTTCCATTTTTCGGCACGTTTTTCCATTTTTTTCTTCATTTTTGCTTCACGTTTAGCTTTCATTTCATCAAGCTTTTCTTTTTGCTCCGGAGTCAAGATTTTTTCAAAATCTTCCATATTTTGTTTACGGATTTCATCCATCTTGCCGCGGAGTTCGTCTGCTTGTTTCATCAAAGGTTCCATCTTAGCGCGGTTAGCTTCACGCAATTTTTCAGCTTGAGCTTTTTGCTCATCAGTCAAGCCCAATTTTTCGGCAAACTTATCAGACATTTCTTTTCTAAATTCTTTATCAAATTTTGGGCCTTTGTGTTTTCTCAATTCATGAGGAGGCATATGCGGTCTTGGAGCATCAATAGCGTGTTCAGGATGATGCGGCGGCGGTGGCGGCATATCATTTTCTTGAGCCCAAGAGTTTGTTGCTCCCATCAAAAGAGCTGCAGCACAACACATTGTTAAAAAAGTTTTTTTCATATTAGTTCTCCTTCAAGAATTTAAGTTTTTCGCTCAAAATTTTACGGGCGTTAAACAATCTGGATTTAATGGTGCCAACCGGCAATCCAAGCTTTTTAGAAATTTCTTCGTAAGATTTTTCTTCAAACTCAAACAAAATCACCACTTGGCGCATTTTTCTCGGCAAATCATCAACGGCTTTAAGAATAATTTTTTGACGTTTTTTGGCATCAATCACTTCTTCTTGTCTGCCACCGACTTTCACCTTATCCAAAATCTCCTCTCCGCTGACTTGCTTTGTCTCCATAATATGTTGCTTAGATTTGAAATAATCTCTGCAAACATTGGCTGTTAACGTACTAAGCCAGCTTGAGAATTTTCCCTGTTCTTGATAATTTTCCATATTTTTCCAGGTTTTAATGTAAACTTCCTGTTCAATATCTTCATTATAAGAACCGGTAATTTTTTTGATAACGGATCTGATAAGTCCGCCATATTCCGCAATTATCTCTTTCATTTAGCCAACCATCAAAAGTCCGTAATCATCTGTGGGCAAACCATATTCCGCGAGGTTAGATGATGTTAAAGTGCTATCATCCAACATAAAATAATATCCGTAGATATCAAACTCGCTTTGTGTTTGCGGCCACAAAGAACCAAGCATAAACACACCGACAAACATGGCACAAACAGATTTTATAATGTTGTTGCGACGCTTGCGTGCAAAATACAATGGTTTTGCTTCTTTGAGTAATTTTGAAATATCTTCCATTGTTTACCTCCCTTACATATATTTATAACGACGAGAGTTTCAATATGGTTCAAAAAATTTTTTTACATTAATCCGTTTCTTGCCACATTAGCCTTAATACAAGGCAAAATATCTTGAAATTTGGTTAATTTTTCAAATATTTTCAAAACCTTATCGGAAGTATATTTTTTGTAGCAAAAATCCGCACGATAAAAATCTGCTTTGATATTTTTGGCCTCTTGAGCCACACAATACGGATTTTCGGAGAACAACATAATCTGACAATCTTTGGAAAGTGCCTGATAAGATTTTCCGTCGCGTTTTAAGTTCAGCCATTTTTCGCCCTGCGGACAATTTTTGCAATCATTGGAGCGAATGCAGTCGGCACTGGTAAACAACGGACTGTCTTGATACACAACCATAGAAAGCGACAGTTGAGATTTATCAGCAAGCTCTTGCATATTAGATAAATCATCTTCTAAGGCTAAAGTAATGCGTGAGGCATTCATTTCTTTGGCTTGTTCTATTGCTTGTGTGTTGAGCGTATAAATAGAAGCATCAAATGAGATGTCTATGCCTTTTTCCGGCAAAACCGACAAGCCCCAATAATGCCCGATTTCCCATTTCTTGTAGCCTTGAGATAAAAGTTCGGCAATTAGCTTAGTATAAAGCTGTGGCTTGCGGCAAACAGCTGGCAAAGCAATACGAACTTTGTTTTTAGGCAGAGTTTTAAGTTCTTCTGCTTTTGAACTTGGAGAAATCAACCAAACAATCTCGGCAACCTTGTCTAAATTGATTTTTGAAAGGTTGGCAAGGTCATCAGTCTTAATCACCCATTGCGGAGCTTGTTGCGCTCTGGGTGCAGAAATTTCAGGCATTGAGCCATGCTTGTCTTCAATGGTGATTTGTGCATATAAATCACGACGCAATTCATTTAAGAGTGATGCCGGAGCAAACAGATTATTTGGATTATCAATACTAATACCAGAAAGCATAAAATTGGTATCACCGGTTTTGCCAAAAGCCGTTTCAATCGCCGATTTCACTTTGTCTGGATTCTGCGCCGGTGTAAACTCGCCGCTAACTTTGGCTGACATTCCGTTAGCCGTAGCTATAATTTCTGTCGGTCTGACTTTAACCTCAACATTAACCTCATCACGACGCATAAATTCTTTCGGTTTGGGTTTGGTGTAAGGATAAGCGCCCTTCACTTCGCTTGATGAAGCCAAATAAATATTCTCACCCAAAGAAAGTTCCGGTGTTTTCGGCGGCAAAGAAATTTCTACGAGTGTGTTTTTCTCTGCTTCATAAACATTTTTGCCGTTAACTTTCAAAAATTGCAGAGAAAAACCAAACGGTTTTTCATCTCCGCTCACATCAATCTGGATTCCGTCATAACGAGCAATTTTATGATTCGTTTTGAAAAAGAGCTTATTCTTGGCAATTTTTTCAATTTTACCGATAAGCAAACCGCGATGACCGACAAAGTCGCGATCAATCACGTTTTTGTTTTTGCCTTTGAAATGAAAATCCGTCCACGGACGAGAGAAAATCTGCTTAATATGTTCTTCTCTAATACTATCGGCGCCCTTTCCGTCAAGAATGCGACGATAATAATCAGTAACGGCAGCCACATAAAGCGCAGTCTTTTTGCGACCTTCAATTTTAAGAGAAGTTACAGGCATATCCAATATTTTTTCCTGCAGAGCCATATCTTTCATTGAAAAATAGTGCTTTTTACCGGATTCTCCGTCAAAAGAAGCACGGCAAGGATATAAGCATTTGCCGCGGTTGGCACTTTTTCCGGTTTCAAAAGAAGAAAACAGACAAAGTCCGCTATAAGAATAGCACAAAGCCCCGTGAATAAAGGCTTCGGTTTCCAAGTTAGGAATGGAGGCAATTTTTTTAATTTCAGACAAATGCAGTTCACGAGCCAAAACCACACGCGTAAAGCCTATTTTTTGCAAGGCCAAAGCCCCTTCTTTATTATGTACCGCCATTTGCGTGCTGGCGTGCATTTCAAGTTCTGGATATTGCTCATGAATAATACGAGCAACGCCCAAATCTTGAATAATAATCGCATCAACATGATATTTTGAGCACAAATCCAAAGTTTGAAGAAGTTGCGGCATCTCGTGCTCTTGCACCAAAGTATTAATCGCCACATAAACCTTACGATTGAGATGATGCGCAAAAGCTACAAACTCATTAAGCTGTTGCTCATCAAAATTAGCAGCCGTCGCACGAGCCGAAAAGTTTTTCAAGCCAAGATAAACAGCATCAGCACCATAATAAAGCGCTGCATAACCGGCTTCAATATCACCGGCCGGTGCCAAAAGTTCTTTATACATTCAGATTTCCCTTACAAGTTAACTTGTTTTATAAGCTATTGCAGGCAGCCTTGCTTGTCAAGAAAAGAAAAAGCTCCGATATCTCAGAGCTTTTATCTTAAAAACGAGTAAAAATCGGCAAATTTCTCTCAAGTTTAATTCTTTGTTGATCCATCAATGTCGAAGTATTTAATTTTCCACTTCTCAACATTCCTCTAACCGGACAACCTGCATTAACATCCGGATTAGCAAACAGATATGTTAAAATTGCTCTTTTTGGAGCACCTGTCAAAATCTGATGGATGCATCCCAAAAAACCATTAGCAACGAGCTCATAAGCCATTTCCTCAGAAATACCACTTGATGCAGCATATTTAACCAAAGAATTAATTGCATCACTTACGTTATTAGCATGAATTGTAGATAAAACCAAGTGACCTGAAGTTGCCGCACGCAAAGCCTCACTAGCCACATCAGGAGAACGAATCTCTCCTAAATAAATATATCTTGGCTTTGAGCGCAAAGCAGATTTAATTCCTTCTTCCCAAGATCCATCAGGCGGAGTCGTTTGTTTACATAATCCAAGTTCACCATCTTTAGTTTGATAAATACCATCCAATGGCATTTCAATAGGGTCTTCAATTGTATAAGCATAACCGCCGTTTCTTTCCAAATATTCTTTTAACAAAGCGGCAATTGTAGTGCTTTTGCCAGACCCTGTAGCACCGGCAAGTAAAATCAACCCCGTAGCATTACCAATAGAATACAAATGACTTAATAATCCACTGGGGAAATTCAAATTTTTCAAATCAGGAAGATCTATTGGCATTTTTCTAGCACAATATTGGGTTCCTTCCATTGCCAATGTCCTTTCCACACGATAATTTCGTTCTTTATATTTTAACAAATAACTACGATTTCCATCATAAGCTTTTTCCAATTCTATCAAAAACTCATCCACATCAGAAAAAGTAACACACTTTAAGCCGCTATCTGTTTTTCCGCTCCAAACGAAACATCTTTTATCCGGTGTAACATAAACATCAGAAAATTTTACCTCATTAATCAAGCCCAATTCTTCCACTTCTGGGTTTGTAATTTTACTGGCAACAACAGATTTCTTTTCTTTCATTTGAGGCAAAGAAGAAACTGTTTTAGAATTTTCTAAAATCTGACTTGAAGAATTTTGTATTTTAGGATTTTTCATCGGAGACCTAAGAATCTGCCTTTGTCTTTGAATTGCAGAAACAGCACTTTCACGAGACACATTATGTTCATTCATAGCTTTATCTCCTTCAGTTTTAAAAAACTGACCATTACGAAAAAAATTCATCACAACACCTACACAAAAAACAACCCAAATTTATTGATAAAGAAAAATGACTAACATTTTATTAAATAAGTTCAATATATTTTAACAAATAATTCAATGATATTTTTCAGCTACTTTGATAAATAATAAAAGAAAATAAATGCAAACATTTGTTATGTTTTGAAGTCAAGCAACAGCAATGTCAAAAAAATATTACAAAACAAGTGACCGCAGCGAGTTAGCGAAAGCCAAAAGCTTGAGCTTATGAGCCAGAAGAACTCCCGAGGGAGTTTGAACCTTTTATAGATATAAGCCTCAGGTCTAAAACCTAAGGCTCTGAATTGGTGGGCGCTGAGAGGCTCGAGGATAAAAAACACCGATGCTCCGGTGTTTTTTACCGCAAGAGGCGTAGTTTTGTTATTGAGCAAACAAAGTGTGAACTTTGCTTTGTGAAATTTACAAAACAAGTGACCGCAGCGAGTTAGCGAAAGCCAAAAGCTTGAGCTTATGAGCCAGAAGAACTCCCGAGGGAGTTTGAACCTTTTATAGATATAA
>CASFJL010000007.1 GCA_949295005.1 uncultured Pseudomonadota bacterium
ATATGTTGATTTTGTTGAAAAGTAACAGATAGGTTGTTTTCATAATAATTTTATTGTACAGCAATATGCAACAGCAAAAATTTAAAAATAACAAAACGCTCGCAAAAGCCTTTTCTTTTGCGGCTAAAATTGCGCTTGTTCGCAGAATATGTCTCAATCCTTGTTCTGACATTGTTCCACCCATTGCTGTTACAATACTTTAACCTTAAATTTATTATACTAAATTTTGGTTAATGCAGCAAGTTTTTTTTATGAATTTTTTCAAGGCACAACCGCTCCGCCAAGAAAGAAGAGAGCATCGCGGTTTTAAGGCACTGACAGAGCGGCAGTCCAGCTGATGCGGTCAAGCTGACTTCAGCTTGGCTGGTGGCAGCCAAAACCATAATGTCATGCTGAACTTGTTTCAGCATCTCATAAAGCAAGAGACCCTGAAACAAGTTCAGGGTGACAGTCTGAGAGGTGTGTTCAGCATGACAATAAGGAAAGAAATTTTTTCAAAGTACGATTCCTCCGCCAAGAAAGAAGAGAGCATCGCGGTTTCAAAGCACTGTCCACACGGCAGTCAAACTAATGGGATTAAACGTCCCACGTTTGTGGCTTCAGTTTGCGTCCCTAGTTTGTGGCTTAATCAATTATACTTGACCAGTTTTAAGCAAATTAAAATATTTATAAACCGAGCCGTTTTCAATATCCCAACTAAAATCTTTGTGCATGGCGGCTTGTTGCATTTTTTTGATTTTTTCTGGTTTGTGAATATATGTATTAATGGCATGATTAAGTGTTTCAGCATAAGCATTTTCATTGGTTTTAACGCGTCTTGCGGTAATATTGTTTCCATATACATGTTCTTTTTTTGCAAAAAAGACTTCTGTCCTAAAACCATCAACACCTTCTTCAATTGTATCAACCAAGCCACCTGTTGATGTTGCCACCGGCAAAGCACCTTTGGCCATAGCTTCCATTTGAGTCAAACCACAAGGCTCAAATCGAGAGGGCATCATATAAAAATCAGCAGCCAACTGGATGGCATAGGCAAATTCATCTTTATATCCTCTAAAGACATAAATTCTTTTTGCCGCCAGAGGGTTAATTTCTGCCACTTTATCTTTAAGGTTGGTTAAAATCTTAAAATAATTAATATCACCGGCGCCGCCTAGCACAAAAATCGGATATTCACGATATGTATGGTTTTCTAAAACACTCAAAATCGCTTTGGCGGCAATATCATAACCTTTTTGTTCAACCAAACGGCTGGTTGCACAAAAAACAGAAACTTCTTCCGGATTTTTTACTGTTTTTTCAATATCATTAAATTTATAAATATCAATCAGCGGAATAACAGAATTTTTATATTCTTTATCTTTGGCAATTTTAGAAATGAGCTTTATAAATTCAATTTTATTATGGAGTTTGACTTCTAAATGATTTTCATCAAAATACTTAAAGTCAGTTGTTTTAAAATAAGCGTTAATGTCCTCAATTTTATTTTTGAGAGGGGCGATTAATTTTTTGTCATATCCATTAACAATACCATAAAAGTTACGGTGGTCTTTTCTAATTTTTAACACATCTCTAAAATCAAAACCCAAAGATTGTTCTTTAGAAACTTCTTCCATATAATTTTTAGAAACGGTAATCACTCTGTCTGCCAAGAAAATATTGCATGCAGCCTGATTATAAGTGTCTGCCACAATTAAACTGTTTGAGGTGCGAGAATTTCCGTTTTTGATGGCTTTGGCATTTTTTAAAACCAAAGAAGATAAGTTTTCATATAAAGAATTGAGGATTCTTGCCGTGTTTTCATAATCCCACCCCTGATATCCCAAGTGATGCGCAATATAAATTACGGGGATGGTTCTAAGTTTGTGAGCCATTTTATCATCCATAAGACCGGCCTCAGCCTGAGCCGTTGAAAAATATTTGGTCAAACCGGCAAGAGCGCCACTGTGCCAATCATTTGCCAAAAGCACGTTTGGAGCTTTTATTTCAGAACAATGACCTTGTAAAATTTCTTTCAATAAAACATAAACGGCTTTTGAGAAAAAAGCAAAACGCTCCACCTCATTAATATTAAATTCATTCAAAACATAACAGCCGTCTTGAGCGGAAATATTTTTTTCACTGGGGTTGATAGAAAAAAATCGAGGACAATCTAAAAAGATGTAGTCCGTATTTTCATATTTTGCGGTATAAATATTTACCTTAAATTTGCTTAAAGAAAAACGGTTTCCATAAAAAGGAACCGTAATGTTTTTTATTTTTTTGACAGCAACACTTTTTCCTTCTGCGCCATAAAAGATACCTTTTTCCAGAAAAGATTTTTTCTTGCCGGTATCACCCAAATAAAGAGGTGTAACTACTGTAAAAGCATGACCTTGAGCACCAAATGTTTGGTTAAACACTTCCGGCAATTCAGAAGCCACCATACCCAAGCCGCCCCATTTCATAAAAGTTCCGGTTTCAGCAGATACCATCCAAGCATTAACAATATCTATTTCAGGCCAATTTCTTTTGCCCATACATTGTTTTTTTGATAAATTTTGAATTTCTTTGAGTCTTGACTTATTAACAACGGGATAAACAACAGAAAACTTTTTCTTTTTATTAAACTTCTTATCAAGAGGTTTATACTGCTCATCAAAATCTGCGATGGCAACATTATTATTCATTACACAACCTTCCATTGTTAACAATTAAGAATAGATTCGTTTAAGTAGAGCTTGCTGAACAAAATTTACTTAGACTATTGACTTGTGATACAATTATCACTAGATATCTAAATATAGAAGAAAGAACTCAATTTGTAAAGAGGAAAGGTATGAGTAAAAACAAAAATAAAGAGCCCGAATTTGCAGAAAATATTGCAGAAGAATCTCAAGAAAAAAATCAAGATTTGGCAGCAGAGTCAATGGTTGAAGAAAATTTGGAAGAGAATGCTGAAATGCAAGATTTTTCTCAAGTTGAAAAAGACAATATTGAAGCTTTGCGTCTTGAAAATGCACATCTGAAAGATGAATATTTAAGAGCTTTGGCTGAAAGTGAAAATACCAAAAAACGCTGCGCTCAAGAGATAGAAAAGAACAACAAATATGCCATTTCTTCTTTTGCCAAAAATTTATTAAGTGTGGCAGATAATCTGCACAGAGCCATTGAAGCAGCTGCGCAAAACGCTGAAAACTGCCAAGATTTGCTCAAAGGCGTTGAGATGACAGAAGCTGAGTTGATGAAAGTGTTCAACAAGCACGGCATTACCAAAATGGAAGTTATGGACAAACATTTTGACCCCAACTTTCACCAAGTTATTCAAGAAGTTGAAGACAAAAGCAAACCAAACGGCACAGTTATTGCTGAACTGCAAACCGGTTATATGATAAACGACCGCATTTTGCGAGAAGCTATGGTTGTGGTTTCTAAAGGCGGGGAATAAAAAGAAAAAATATACATACCAAAACTGCCGATTTTTTTATCAATCGGCAGCTGTTTTTGTTGATAATTTGGTAGGTAAGCTTATAAAACCTCTCGACGTCCCACATGGTCGGCAGCAGATACCACACCTTCTTCTTCCATACGTTCGATTAAAGAAGCGGCACGGTTATAACCAATACGGAGTTTGCGTTGAATATAAGAAGTTGAGGCTTTTTTATCATTGCGGACAATTTCCACGGCTTGCATATACAAGTCTTCATCGCCGCCGTCTCCGCCACCCATAGCTGTTTTATCAAAGACAGCTCCGCCGGAACCTTTCTCATTGAGTTCTCCTTCAGTCACGCCTTCAACATATTCCGGCTCTTTTTGAGATTTTAAGAATTCAACCACTTTTTCCACTTCGCTGTCTTTAACAAAACTGCCATGAACACGAAGAGGTCTTTGACCGGCAGGCATATAGAGCATATCACCCATACCAAGGAGCTGTTCGGCACCTTGCTCACCCAAAATGGTGCGGCTATCAATTTTTGAAGTTACTTGGAAGCTGATACGCGTTGGAAAGTTTGCCTTAATTGTACCGGTGATAACATCCACAGACGGACGTTGGGTTGACATAATAAGGTGCAAACCGGCAGCACGAGCCATTTGTGCCAAGCGTTGAATGGCGGCTTCCACTTCCTTACCGGCCACAAGCATCAAATCGGCCATTTCATCGACCACGATTACGATGTAGGGCAACGGTGTTAAATCTAAATCCTGCTCTTCATAAATCGGCTGTCCGGTTTCTTTATCAAATCCGGTCTGAACGGTACGTGTAACCTTTTCTCCGCTGGCTTTGAGCTCTTTGAGTTTTTGGTTATAACCGACAATATTGCGTACATTGAGTTTGGCCATCGCACGATAACGGTCTTCCATTTCTCGAACTGCCCATTTCAAACCGATAACCGCTTTGGCAGGGTCTGTAATTACCGGTGTGAGCAAATGCGGGATTCCGTTATACATGGAGAACTCAAGCATTTTCGGGTCAATCATGATGAGTTTGCATTCATCGGGGCGCATTCTGTAAAGCAAAGACAAAATCATTGAGTTCACACCCACAGATTTACCGGAACCGGTGGTACCGGCAACCAGCAAGTGCGGCATTTTGGACAAGTCGGCATAAACATTACGTCCGCCAATATCTTTACCCAAAACCACATTAAGGATATTTTTAGATTCATCAAAAGCCTTGTCTTCAAGAAGTTCTCTGAGCCATACGGTTTCTCGTTTTGCATTCGGCATTTCAATACCGATGGTATTAGACCCCGGAACCACGGCAATACGAACAGAGACCACAGACATTGAGCGCGCAATATCATCTGCCAAACCGATAACACGGGCGGTTTTGGTACCCGGAGCCGGCTCTAACTCATACAAAGTAACCACCGGACCGGGGCGCACTTTAACAATTTTGCCGTTAACCCCAAATTCTTGCAAAACATTTTCCAAGTCTCTGGCAATGGCTTCAAGCTCTTTTTCATTAACTTGACCGGCATTTTTATCTTTGACCATTGAGAGCAAATTAACACTTGGTTTTTGATAACCGTCATCAGTTGTTTTGCTTTTGGTTTTATTTTTAACGGAATTAATTTCTTTTTCAGAAGAAGATAAAGAGGGTTCTTTTTTCTCTTTAATTTTTTTAGTTTTAACCACACGTGTTTCATCATCCAAATGGCGGTGAAAATATCCAAAATTAAATATGGCCTTGCAGCATTTTGCCAAAAGCAAGCAAAATTTTTGTATGTTGTTTGCCATAATTTTTAACCAAGCCCACCAGTTTTTATAAGTAATGCCAACGGCAAAATCAAAGGCAAGAATTGTTAATACAAATAAGATAAAAGCAAAAATATAAGTTCCGTAAGCATAAACATAAATTTGCTTAAACAATGTTAATAAATGTCTGGCAAAAAAGACGCCGATATTTCCGCCGATTTTTCCAAGTCCTAAAGTTTGCGGAACCAAACTAAATAAGGTTGATAAGCTCAAAAGTCCAAAGAAAAAAGCAAAAATCCGACTATAAGGGTTGAGAACCTCTCTTAACTTTATCATATGATAACCCCACACCATGGGCGCAATTAAGAAAATGGGTAGAGCCCAACCAAACCAAGACAAACAAAAATCGGCGCAAGAGGCTCCCAAGCCGCCTAAAAAGTGATTGATATTATCAGAGGCTGTATTGTAAGCAGAGTCAGAAGGGTCAAAACAAAAACCACTGACAAACATAAATACTGCGGCTGTTAATATAATAAGACCAACAGAACGAATAAGCAAACGTGAAGCAAAACTTTTTTCTTTTTTCTTTTTTTTAGCCATAATCACATAACCCATAAAATAAATCTTTATAGGGACAATAACAAATAATTATCAAAATATTATTAATATTCTAATGAGCTATAATCAGGATTATGCATACCTTGCATATATTTTGGGTCTGTTTGCTTGATTAAGATGGCTTTTTTTATCAAAGCCATGGTGTTTTTCTTTTCTTCTTCGGAATAGGGTTTTGATTTTCCGTTCCAAGCAGGGTGAGGCCAATCCGGATCTGTTTTTTTACGAGAAATAATATGGACGCAGAGTTGAGGGCAGATATTTCCTAGAATTCCGACGTTAGTTTGTTCACAAGAAAAATTTTCAGACATAACTTCTTCACACAAATCAATTTCCCTCATTAATTGTAGTCTTTCTTCCATGCAAAGAGAGAGCATATTTTTTGCGTGAGCCACTTTGGGGACTAAGATAATCCACGGATAAAAAGCATTGTCTTCCAACAACACTTTACATAATTTCAAGTCAACAATCTGAGCTTTTTGAGCCAAGTCAGGATATAATTCAAACATTTTCCGCCTCAATAAAATATTTACTAAAAAAGCATATAAACTCTAATTAATTAATATGTAATTAATAAAGAAGAGTGATTCAAGTTTATAAAAGGCTTTAAATACTTGACTTTTTTATTCTATCAGATAATGCTTTTTCTGATATTAATAATAAGGAAGACAATGAATGACTAGAGCTTTCGTATTTCCCGGACAAGGATCTCAATTTGTCGGCATGGGAAAAGAATTGGCTGAAAATTTTAAATCAGCAAAAGAAGTTTTCGAAGAAGTCAATGAAGCCTTAAATCAAGACTTATTCAAAATTATGATAGAAGGTCCGGAAGCGGACTTAACAATGACCAGCAACGCACAACCGGCTTTGATGGCAAACTCTATGGCTGTTGTCAGAGTTCTTGAAAAAGAATTTGGCATCAACCTCAAAGAAAAAGCCTCTTTTGTTGCCGGACACTCTTTAGGTGAATATTCCGCTGCTTGCGCTGCCGGTGTTTTCTCATTGACAAACACGGCAAAATTATTGCGCACCCGCGGTGATGCCATGCAAAAAGCCGTTCCGTTAGGAGTTGGCGGTATGGCTGCCGTTATTGGTCTGAGTGCAGAAAAAGTACACGAATTGGCAGATGCTTGCGCTGATGAAAACAATGTATGCGTTTGCGCCAATGATAACTCAGACGGACAAATCGTTATCTCCGGACACATGGGCGCCATTGACAAGGCTGTTGAAATTGCAGGACCTGAATTTGGTGCCAAACGCTGCTTAAAACTCCCCGTAAGTGCGCCTTTTCACAGCCCGTTGATGAAGCCGGCTGCCGAAGTTATGGCCAAAGCCTTGCATGAAGTTGAAGCACATGATGCCAACATTCCGTTGATTGCCAATATTTTGGCTTCTGCAATCAGCAAAAAAGAAGAAATTATCCAACACTTGATTGAACAAGTAACAGGCTCTGTTCGCTGGAGAGAAAGTGTTGCTTATATGAAGAATAACGGCGTAACCGATGTTGTAGAGCTCGGTGCCGGTAAGGTTTTGTCTGGTCTGGTTAAAAGATGCGACAAAGAAATTAATGCAATTTCGGTTGGAACTGCCGCTGAAATTGAAGAATTGGCTAAAAGTTTAATTTAAATAAGGAAGACAAATATGTTTGAATTACATGATAAAGTAGCTTTGATTACCGGTGCTGCCGGTGGTTTAGGTGACAAAATTGCTCGCACTTTGCACAAACAAGGCGCAACTTTGGCTTTGACCGATATGCGTGAAGAACCCATGCTCAAACTTAAAGAAGAATTGGGTGACCGCGTAGAAGTTTTCACAGCTAACTTGACCAACGCAGATGATGTTAAAAACTTGGTAGCTAAAGTTGAAGAAAAATTGGGCCGCATTGATATTTTGGTAAACAATGCCGGCTTGACCAGAGACAACTTGTTCATGCGCATGAGCGATGAAGATTGGCAATTGGTATTGGATGTTAACCTTTCAGCAGGTTTCAAATTGGCAAAAGCAGCTGTTCGCGGTATGATGAAACGTCGTTTCGGCCGCATCATCGGTATTGCATCTGTTGTTGGTGTAACAGGAAACGCCGGCCAAGCAAACTACTCTGCATCTAAGGCTGGTATGATTGCCATGAACAAATGCTTGGCCCAAGAAGTTGGTTCTCGCGGCATTACCGTAAACTCAATTGCTCCGGGGTTCATCCGTACCCCGATGACCGATGTTTTGCCAGATGATGTTAAAGCTGCTTTGCTTGCAAAAATTCCTGAAGGCAAACTTGGTGAAGCTCAAGATATTGCAAATGTTGTTGCTTTCTTGGCATCAGACGAGGCTCAATACATCACCGGTCAAACCATCAACATCAATGGTGGAATGGCCATGATTTAAGGTTTTAGTCTTATAAAAATAAAAAAAGCACTTGTTCAAATAAGAGCAAGTGCTTTTTTATTATGATACAGAAAAAAAGAAACAATCTTCTTTCAAAACAAAGTCTTCATCTTCTTGTTGTTTTTCAAGTTCTGGTTTTAAGATTCCTCCGTGTTTTAAATAAAACTTTTGCGCGCTGGAATTGCCGTTAAGAGCAAACAAATAAAAATCTTCATTCACTTTTTGAGCAAAATTATTCAAGAGAGCCGAGCCAAAGCCTTTTCCTTGAACAGATGGCGCAACATATAAGGCATACAGCTCATATTTAAGAGGAACATTTTCATCTCTTGCTTTTCCGCCCCAAGCAAAACCTGTAACGATTCCTTGTTCATTTTCTGCCACCAAAATAATATCTTTTTGTTCTTTAATCCGATTCTGCCAACGCAAAACTCTTTCGGAAGAAAACTTTCTTTTTTCTAAAATTTGTTGCGGAATTAGATTCGCATAAGCAAATTGCCATGTTTCACAATGAATTTTTGCAATAGAAAAAGCATCAAAAAGCTCTGCATAACGTATTTTCATTCTTGATTCCTCAAAAAAAGGTTGATTCATTTATAAATAAAGGTATGTTACATACCATGTATGCATAAAATGGTATAAAAAGAATAAAAAACCGCGGTATGAAAAAATTAAACCGATACATAATCAGGCAAATATTAGTGGGCTTTTTGCTGGTAACTTTTTCACTAATGTCCATTATTTGGCTGACTCAGTCTTTGCGCTTTGTTGATTTAATAACCAACAACGGCATTCCTGTGAGCATATTTGCAAAGTTAACATCATTGCTCATGCCCAGAATTTTTACGATTCTGGCACCGATTGCCGTGTTTGCATCAGTTTTGTTTGTATATAACAGAATGCTTTCTGATAGAGAGTTGGTTGTGATGAAATCAGCCGGTATCAGTCCGATGCAATGCGCGGTACCAGCCATAATTTTTGGCTTATTGATGTCATTTTTCAATCTTTTTGTATATAATTATGGGATTCCGTGGTCAGAAAAAGAATTTAGTGAATTGCAGTGGAAAGTAAAAAATGATGTTTCACATTTAATGCTCAGAGAAGGAGAATTTACCACACTGCAAAACGGATTAACCGTGTTCATTACCACACATGAAAAAGACGGAGCTGTTACCGGCATTATGGTTAATGATGAAAGAAACCCCAAAAGCAAAGTGACCATATCAGCAGAAAAAGGGCGTGTTGTTTACACAAACAAAGGTCCAAAAATCATTATGGTGAACGGAGCCAGACAAGAGATTGATAATCAGACCAAACAGTTTACATCCGTATCATTTGCGCGATATTCGGTCGATTTTGGTATGCAAGAAAATACACGCAAAAAAGAGGCCGGTGTAAGAGAAAAAAGTTTGGAAGAATTGCTCAATGCAAGAAATAATCCGTCTTTAGATGAAAAAGAGGCCAATCGCTATTTTGTAGAAGGTAACAGACGTTTGCTAAATCCATTTTTTAATCTGGTTTTTGCCGTGTTAGGGTGTACCGGATTATTATGTGGAAATTTTAATCGCCGTGGTCAAACCAAAATCATATCCATATCTATTACGGCTATGATTATAATATTGGCGTTAGATTTATCTTTAACCAATATTGCCGTTAATAATATTTCTTTGTTGAGTATGATTTATGCAAATTTAATTTTGCCATTTTTATGCTGTATATATTTATTGTTGTTTTACAATCCGGCAATGTTCAATCGCAAAAAAGAAGTTCCTAATGAGGTTTTGAAAAATGAATAATATGAACAAAACCTTATTAACTTCTGTTGCAATTTTTTCATTTATGATAACAATTGCCTCTGCGCAAGAAGTTGTTTACAACACAACAGATGCAGGAACACTTTTGAGTACATCTGACATAGATACAATGCCCAAAGCTGAGTTAAACCCGCTAAACCTTCCCGAAGCGGCAGAAATTATTTCTCCCAAAATAGAAAGTGAGGAGCAAGATGTTTATTTTAGCGCCAATGAAATGCAAAATGATCAAAGGCTCAGCACAATTACGGCTTTAGGAGATGTTAATATTGTCAGAGACGGCTTAACCGTTAAGGCAGATAAAATAGTTTATAACCAAAAAGATGACATTGTCACGGCGGTTGGTAATGTGGCTTTATTAAACGAAGACGGCACTATTGTTTTTTCAGACTATGTTGTTTTGTCTGATAAGATGCAAGCCGGTGAGATGGAAAACATCAAAATCATTATGAAAGATAAAAGTCAGGTTGCCGCTTCAAAAGTAAAAAAATATGCCAATGATAACAAGACAATGTATAATGCGGTTTATTCACCTTGTGATGTATGCACGGGAAAAAATCCTTTATGGCAGCTCAAAGCCAGAAAAATCAGGCACAATGCAGAAGAAAAAAATATTTATTACAATGATGCTTTTTTAGAAGTAAAGGGTGTTCCGGTTTTTTATACGCCGTTTTTATCTCATCCGGATCCAACGGTCAAGCGCCGATCAGGCTTTTTGATTCCTAATTTGGCAAGTAGTTCTTATTTAGGTGCAGCCATTCAGCCGAGATATTTTTGGAATATTTCAGATCAAGAAGATTTATTTTTAGACCCGATTTTTTCAACTGATAAAGGAATAATTTTCAGTGGAAAATATAATAAATATATGTATCGCGGAGAATTAAGTGCCGAAGGCAGCTTTATGCGAGATGAAGATAAGGATGAGACCAGAGGAAACATTTTTGCCACAGGTCGGTATGAAGTTAATGATTATTGGGTTGCCGATATGGATATTAACTATGCTTCAGATAGAAATTATTTAAAAGATTTGTCTTTAGACAAGCAAGATGATGCATGGTTGACATCTAGTTTGAAAATGCAAGGCTTTGATAATAGAAATTATGCCTCAATAGAGGGATATTATTATCAGCTTATGAGTTATGATATGAAAGAATATGATGAGCCCGTCATATTACCGTTATTAAATTATGAGAACATAAGCAATGTTGGGCCGTATGGTGCATATAATAAGACAAATTTAAATTTTGCCTCAATATACAGAGAAGAAGAGACAAACACGCAAAGATTTTCAATGATAAATTCTTGGGTCTTGCCATATACCAGTCCATATGGCGAAAAATATAGAATGATAGCCTCTGTAAAATCTGATTTATATTATGTTGACAATTATATCAATCCGGATAAAGAAGAGTTTAGCGGAGGAGTTGCACGCATCTTCCCGCAATTAGGCTTGGAGTGGAAGCTTCCGTTTATTAGGGCCACAGAAACATCAAGACAAATCTTAGAGCCGACAATTGTGGCTGTTGCAGCACCTAACAGCAGTAACAAGACCGATAAAATTCCCAATGAAGACAGCCAAGATTTTGAATTAGATGACTCAAATGTGTTAGATATTGACCGCTATGCCGGATATGACCGTAATGACACCGGTAGCCGTATCAGCTATGGATTTAATTGGAATTCTTATGGAGATACTTTTGGTCGCACATCTGCCTTTTTAGCTCAGAGTTATTATTTTGAAAAAAATGAGTCAATAAACGACACATCATCATCAGAGCAAGGAGAGGATACAACACACTTTAGTGATTATGTCGGAAGAATTTATGCCAATCCGACAGATTATTTTGATTTAAATTACCGTTTCAGATTAGATAAAGAAGATTTTGATTTAACCTATAGTGAGTTGGGCACATCAATCGGTCCCAGCATTTTAAATGCATATATATCATATATTTACTTGCAAGATAATCAATCATCATCTTTAATAGAAAACAGTGAAAGAAAAGAGCTTTATACATCCATAAGCAGCAGATTAACCAAAGATTGGCGGATTCGCATTTATAATCGTCATGATTTAACAGATGGCGGCGGTTCTTTGGAATATGGCGGAGATTTAATTTATGAAGATGAGTGTACACAACTTTTCTTTTATATGCAAAAAGACAATTCAAGTGATCCGGAATATGACGGAGACTTTGAATTTGGGGTCAATTTTATCTTAAAGACACTTGGCGGAATGACAAAATAAAGAAAGGAGCATGGGATGAAAAAAATATTTTTTTGTTTGATATTAAGCCTATCCGTATTACAAAACACACAGGCCAATGCTCAAAAATCCGTAAAAATAGCAGCATTAGTGAATGGAGAAATAATTTCCAATCAAGATATTCAAAACAGAATGAATTCATTTTTAATGACCTCGCAAATTCCGTTAAATAAGCAAACAAAAGCATTGATAGAGCAAAAAGTTTTGCATAATGCCATAGATGAAAAAATCAAACTTCAAACAGCAGAAAAAGAAGGAATAAAAGTTAGTGAACAAGATATCAATGCGGCAATAAAAAATTTTGAAAAAAACAATAAGATTCCGCAAGGAGAACTAAAAAATATTTTAAAGCAAGCCAAAGTATCTGAAAAAAGTTTTAGAGAACAAATGAAAGCAGATTTGGCTTGGATTCGCTTGTTAAGAAACAAACTCCGTTTTGAAGGAGATATCACGCAAAAAGAAATAGAACAAGGCTTGGCAGAAGCTAAAAAAGATTTAAATACCCCAAAATATTTTATTTCAGAAATATTTATTAAAAAAGAAAAAGCCAAAGACATTCAAGACTTGGTAGATAATTTAAACAAAGATCCCAGATTTGAGTTATATGCCATGAAGTTTTCTGATAGTCCGAGTGCGGCCAAAGGCGGAAATTTAGGTTGGATAAATCAAGGTCAATTGCCCGATAAGTTAGAAGAAGTGATTTTGAGTTTGAAAGAAGGAGAAATAAGTCAAGCAATTCCCTTAAATGATGGTTATTATATAATAAGATTAAATCAAAAATTTAATCCTAAAAAAGATAAACCCCAAATGCCGAGTGAAGCAGAAATAAAAAATTATCTGACTAACCAAAAAATGGAAAGATTATCTCAAAAATATTTGCAAGATTTAAGAGTAAATTCAATTATAGAAATCAGAAATTAATATGGAAGATTTAAGCTTAAAAATAGAAAATTTACCTTCTTTAAGAGAGACCGTTGAGCTTCATGGCTTAATGGCCAAAAAGGCTCTTGGTCAAAATTTTTTGCTAGATAAGAATATCACAGACAAAATCATCAGAACATCTTTATCAAAACAAAATAAAAAAAGTTTTGAAGGAGAATATGTTTTTGAAGTTGGTCCCGGCCCCGGAGGTTTAACCAGATCGGTTTTAAGCGCCAATCCAAACAAATTAACCGTTGTGGAGATGGATGAGCGTTGCATCCAAATTATGGAAGAGCTTCAAGAAACAGTAGGAAAAGAGCGTTTAGAGATTATAAAAGGAGATGCTTTGCTGGAAGATTTTAACCAATATGAAGGACAGCCCAAAAACATTGTAAGCAATTTGCCTTATAATATTTCAGTTCCTTTATTGGTCGGTTGGTTAAAGCAAATTAATAATTTTGATAGTTTAACATTAATGTTTCAAAAAGAAGTGGCAGACAGAATTTGTGCTCCGACATCTTGCAAAGACTATGGAAGAGTATCGATTCTTTCTCAGCTTTTGTGTGAAACAATTCGTTTGTTTGATATCAATCCAAGTTGTTTTGTTCCTGCGCCAAAGATTTGGTCCACGGTTGTTTTGTTCCGCCCAAAACATATCAATATAGATGAAAAAACATTTGCCAATTTGGAAAAATTAACCGCTTTGGCTTTCAATCAAAGAAGAAAGATGATTCGGCAAAGTTTAAAAAGCATAAAAAATTTAGAAGAAAAATGCACATCACTTGGGTTGGACTTAACTTTGAGGGCAGAGCAAATCTCGCCGGAACAATATTTGGCTTTGGCAAAAATTATTTAAGCCGACTAAGAGGATGTAGTTTTTTTACGGTATCAATCAGCTTTTCAGAAGTAATATGAGTATAAATTTCTGTTGTTGAAATATCTTCATGACCAAGCATTTTTTGCACGCTGCGCAAATCAGCATTATGGTTTAATAATCTGGTAGCAAAAGTGTGTCGCAAAACGTGAGGAGATACCTTTTCCGGATTAAGTCCGGCTTCTATGGCCAAATCTTTAAGGGCAATAAAAAAGGCTTCACGAGAGATGTGTCCGGAACTAGATTTTGTTGAGGGAAACAACCAAATAGAGCGTCTTCCTGCTTTTATAAAATATTCACGAAAAGAAGTATAATCCAAAACGGCATTTTGAGCGGTTTTAGAAATAGGAATCAATCTTTCTTTGCTTCCTTTTCCTTTAATTAAAATTTCATTTTTTTCATAATTAATACAGTTTTCCGGCAATCCGACAAGTTCAGAAACACGCAAGCCGCATTCAGACATCAAAATAAGCATGGTTGCCATTCTTCTGTCAGAAGCGGAGTTTTTGGCTTGTGCCGTGTTAATTAAAGATTGCAGTTCAGCTTCAGTCAAAAACTTTGGCAAAGGTTTATGCTGTTTAGGAGACAGAAGATAAACCGCCGGATTTTCTTTTATTAATTTTTCAGAGAAGAGGAATTTAAAAAATTCTCTGATTGCAGAAATTTTTCTGGCAATGCTTTTAGGTGCGTAATGCATATTAGACAACTTTTGCACCACCAAAGACAAATCTTTTTCATCTGCAGAAAGTATATCAGAACAATTAAGCAACGAGATTAACTGCTCAATATCACGTCGATAATTTTGAATTGTGTTCAAAGATGCGCCGCGTTCTGCAAGCATCATATTCAAAAAGTTTTCTATCAGAGCAGAAACAGACATTATTTTTTGTTCAGAAAAGCATTTTCCAAAGGTTGTTCCACTTGCTCAGAAGACATGGGAATTTCAGCCGTAATAACAAAACCAATGAGCAAGAGCACAATTAAAGCTAAAAAGTAAAATAATGTTTTTGATTTTTTTTGACGCATGATATATAACCTAAAAAAAGTTAAAATGAATTTATAAATTATAGTTAACATAAAAACTATAAAAGGAAAATTAAAAAAAAGCAAAGATGGAACAAAAAATAGATAAAATAATTTTATTGGTCGGTTTGATGGGCAGCGGCAAAACAAGCGTTGGCAAAAGGTTAGCCAAAAAGCTTAATCTTCCGTTTGTAGATGGAGATAATGAGGTTGAAAAAGCCTCAGGCTTATCTTTGATGGATTTGTTCAAATGCTTTGGAGAAGCAGAATTTAGAGCCGGAGAAATGCGCGTTATGAAAAGATTGTTGCAAGGCGCACCCTGTGTTTTAGCTTCCGGTGGAGGGTCTTTTGTTGCCGAGCAAACCAGAGCTTTGGCCAAAGAGCACGCTTTAACCATTTGGCTTAAAGCAGATTTAGATGTGTTGTATCATCGCACGGCCGGAAGAAGACACAGACCCTTTTTAATAGGGAGTGATGATCAATTAAAAAACAAATTAGAAAAATATATAAATGATGAATACCCTTATTATTCAGAGGCCAATATTGTGGTGGAAACCAAAGAAGAACAGGTTGATGTAACGGTTAATCGAGTGATTGAAGCCATAAAACAATATCTTAAAGAGAATAAATAGTTTTTTATATTTTCTGAGCCATAGTTTAACAAAGCATAATTTTTTTAAGGCAGAGGAGCTTAATCTACCAGATTTGTCATATTTGTTTAACAAACAAAGTTTTGACAAAAGGGGTAAAATCTGCTATTTTGAAAGCGAGAGATAATTAAATAATAAATAATTATGACAAAGAAAATAAAATTCATAGTTATTTTGGCACTCAGTGCAATAACTATGATGTTGAGCTCTTGCTCAACAATTTTGAGTACGGCATATGCCGTATCAGCCCTTTCGGGCGGTGCTAATCTAGAGAGATATACCGGCGGGTATAATCCAATCCCGCTTGGCAATGACGCCTACATCACTCCTGGAAAGAGTGAAAAGGTGGAGTATGGAATATCTCTGGAGAAGGCAAAAAAAATGTTGCCTTCATATGTGAAGGTAACTCGAGTTTTGGGGGTGTTCCGCGATCCTCGCGGATGTATCGGGTGGGCATTTGTCTGCTACAATACAAGAAATTTGGTTACAGGAGAATATACCGTAACCAAATATGGATACGTTCCACAATAAAATAAAGCCCTTGAGTTCTTTTGAACTTAAGGGCTTTTCCTTTTTTATAGCAAATAAAAATTACAAATATTCGTCTTTATATTTTTTTTCAATTACCACTTTTTGATACATATTACCAAAATAAAGAGATTTTTTCCAAATAAAATCTGCTTTGTTTTTTACAAAAGTATCCACTTCTCTATCCCACAAAACTTCAGTAAAAGGTCTATAAAGCCGATTAAACAATTTCACAATATATCGCAATGGATGCCACCAAACCGGATTATGATAATCAATAATAACAACTTTTCCACCTTCACGCAAACTATCAAGAGCGGCTTGCAAAATTTTGGCTTTTTGAATATGCGGAACCTCATGCAACAGCATAAATAAAATCACCAAATCATAATTTTTTTTGAGTGCAGTATTGGCATTTTGTTGAAAATAGCGAATAGGTGTTGCTTGAAAAGTCAATTTCTTTTTAGCTCTTTTGAGTTGAATTTGACTAATATCCAAAATATCATACATTCCGTTGATACCGACTTTTTTTGCGGTTTGCTCCATTTGGTCACCAAAGGTGCAGCCCAATTGCAATGTTTTTAATCCGGGGACAACTTCTTTCAAAACAGCGTTGACCAAAGTGTTTCTGCAACCAAAACTAAGCAAAGCCTTCACCCACTCTTTGTCTGCCCAAGAAAACAAAGCTTCATTATTATAAAAATCGCCGTAAAGTTCTTTCAAATAAAGAGGAATTTTTTTAGACGTCATACTATCCTGCCAATTTTTGTTCAACTTCTAAGATGCTTTTATAAAGAATTTTTCTGACAAAATCTGCCTCTGTTTTTGAGATTGCGCCAAATTCAAGGATTTTTTCTTCCATTTCAGAGCAAATATCCGTAAACTCGGTCATATCAAAAACCAACCCATACGCCCTCAGATTATGAAAACAAATTTGTTGTTTTTCTTCTTCCTGATTTTCAATATCAGTTAAATATTTTTGCGCTTCAGAAATAAATTCTTGCCACAGGCTCTGCATTTTTGCAGAACCAAAAATCCGGCGATATTCATCCATATTTAGTTTTTCATTAATCATGTTCAGATGAGTCCTTTTTTTGTGGCTTCAACAACGGCACCTGTTCTATTATACACATTGAGAGCTTTAAGTAAAGCGGTAACATGAAGTTTGACGGTTCCTTCGGTTAAGCCAAGCTCATGAGCAATGACTTTGTTTGAGCAACCTTTGGCAATAAGTTTTAAAACATCTAATTGTCGAGGGGTAAGAGTTTCTCTTTCAGAATCTTTATTTTTGAGCTGAGAAAGAATATTTTCTTCAATACAAACAGATGAGTTGAGCAACTCTGGGGGAATATATACGCCTCCGGAGAGAACCAAACGCATAGCGTTTAAAATAATTCCGTTTGAAGATGTTTTTGGCAAATAAGCAGAAGCTCCAAGCTCAATGGTTTTCTGTACAATTTCAGAATCAAACACTGCAGATAAAATAACAATAGGAATTTCTGGCGTTAGGTTATGAATTTTGGTCAGAGCGTCTAACCAATTTGCGCCAGGCATGGCCAAATCTGTAACAATCAAATCAAAATCCGTTTCATTTTGCAAAATCTGAAAAACTTCCGTATAATTATGAGCCAATTTAAGTTGAATATTATCTTCCAAATCTTGTAAAATCAGTTCAAGACCTTTCAAAAATAATTCATGGTCATCTGCAATCAATATTTTCATTTATAATTTTCCTTAAAAAATTACCAATCCCCACTTGCAGCTTGCCAACAAGACAATGCTGCTAACACAGCAGTTTCTGCTCTTAAAATTCGAGGACCGAGAGATACGGCTTGAGCAAAATTTTGTTGGCGCAATAGGGCGAGTTCTTCTTCGCTAAAACCTCCCTCAGGTCCAACCAAAATAGCGGATTTTGTATTGTTTTTTTGAAAACAGTTTAAGATGTTTGTGCCATTTCCGGTTTCATCCATAAAGAATAAGGTTCTGTCTTTTGGCCAAGTTTTAAGCATTTGCGCAAAAGAGATAGGATTTTCCACCGAAGGAATATCCAATCTTCTGGATTGTTCGGCAGCTTCAATAACCTGAGCTTGAAAACGCTCAATTTTAATTCTTTCGCATACGGTTCTTTGAGTTATAACCGGCAAAATTTTAGAAACACCTAGTTCTGTGGCACCGGAAATAATAAAATCTGTTTTATCTTTTTTGACCGGAGCAAATAAAAGCCAAATATCAGGAGAGACAGATTGTTCTCGCAATTTTTCTTTAATTTGAATTTGACAATTTTTTTTATTGCATTGAACAATTTCTGCCAGATATTCTCCTGAAAATCCGTCAAAAATTTTAATAACATCACCTGTTTGCAAACGCAACACATGCAAAAGGTAATGAGCTTGTTCTTCATTTAGAGTATATAAATTTTCTTCAGAAAGATAAAAATGCGAAAATATCCTGTATTTTATGTTTTTTTTCACAATATTACTCCACAAAAACATTGGTTCTAAGTTTTTTTGTAACCTTGTATTTTCCATCCTGATGGGTTAAAAATTCTAATACAATTTGAGAGGTTCCTTTTTTTAAGGCTTTTATTTGAATGTTATCCTGATAATTTTTGTTTTGAGAAATATTTTGCAAAATATGTTTGTTAACGGAGACAATCCAGAATCCGTTTTCAGAATCAGCTAACAAAAATTGAATAAGAGTTCCTTTTTTTACAAAGATTTTGTTTGGAATATTTTTTTCTTCAAAAGTAACATTACCTTCAAAAACAGGAAAGAGCTGCCGAGCATAACTTTTAGCATAACCATAACCGGCATTTGGGTTTTGATGAGAAATATTGTTATTTGTGCTTTGGGGTTCAGGTTTATTTTTTTTCTTAGAAACTGTTTGTGTTGTTTCTTTAGAATTTTTTGCCGAGGGTAAATCAGCAAACATATCAACAGATAAAGCCTTTTTGGCAGATTGAACCACTTGAGCATGTATATTGCTGTTAAGGAAAAGATATACACACACACAAAGCATAATTTTAAGCAGAGATTTATTCATAAAAAATCCTTATAAAATTTTTTTGCATCATACTTTTTATTATGCTGGAAATTATAATAATAATAAAGTAAACTTTTTATTACAAAAGTAATTTTTTTTGAAAGATTTGAAATGATAATAACAATAGACGGTCCGGCAGCTGCCGGTAAAGGGACTCTGGCTTCCAATTTAGCAAAAAAATATCAATATGCATATTTTGATACAGGGATGGTTTACAGAGCAGTCGGATTATTGATGCATCTGCAAAATCAAGATTTAAATGATGAGCAAGTTGCATTAAAATTTGCTAAGGCGTTGACTTATGGACAGATGATGGAATTATCAAAGCATCCGGATTTTCGTTCTTCATTGGGCGGAAAAAATGCCTCCATAATTTCAGCTTATCCTGAGGTTAGAAAAGCATTATTAAAAATGCAGCAAGATTTTTCCTTAAATCCGGTTTTTTCAGACGGCACTCCGGCAAAAGGCGTTATTTATGACGGCAGAGATACAGGCACGGTTGTTTGCCCGAATGCGGATATAAAGTTTTTTGTAACGGCCTCACCGGAGGTTAGAGCCAAGCGTCGTTATAAAGAATTTTTGGATAAAGGAATGTCAGCTGATTATGAAGATGTTTTGGCAGATGTCAAAGCCAGAGATGAAAGAGATGCCAATCGTTCAACATCTCCGATGAAACCGGCAGAAGATGCCATGATTTTTGACACATCTGATTTAAGCATAGATGAGGTTTTCAAAAAAGCAGTGGAGGTAATAGATGAAAAACAAAAATAAAATCATAATTTTATCTTTGGTAATAGTGTTTATTTTGTTGGGTGGGGGAATATATTGGTATCAAAATTATTCCAAACCCGTTACAAAAGTATCAACATCAGACCAAATATCTTCATTAAGAGAAGCAATTTCATTAAATAACATTGATGCGGTAGAATTTTTAATTAAAAACGGTGTGGATATAGAACAGCCCTTTGACACTTCAGAAGAAAAGCAAGACAATGGTTTCACCGCTTTAGGTTGGGCAGTGTTCAGCAATCGTCCGGAAATAGCTTTGCTTTTGATAGAAAACGGCGCAGATGTCAAAGCAGCTGTTCCTTTGGGTAGTTCTATGTTGTTTTGGGCTATTACCTACAATATGGAAGATGTTGCCAAAAAGATTATAGACAATGGGGGAGATATTTATCCTCAAAACGGCTATAATCCCGCACTTCACGCATCTGTTCAAGGTGCAAAAAGAATATTAAGAATGCTTGAAGCCAAAGGCATAAGAGCAGAAGATAATCATATCGATATGCCACAAGAAGAAAATCAAGAAAAAATACTTGAAAAATAATAATTTGTGTGTATAAAAGAAAAACGGAAAGCCTTAGGGTGCGCTAAGGCTTTTTGAGTATATTTAACCCCGCACAAGTCCGCCCGCATTTTTTTATCTTGGGTTGGCATTTTTTGAAATTAAATATTTAATGACAAATACAGAATTCCAAATTCCTGAAACTAATGAAAACTTTGAAGCCTTGTTGAATGAACAATTCGGTGACAATGGCATCACAGGTTCTGTTGTTAAAGGTACAATTATCCGCGTTACTCCTGATTTTGCAACCGTTGATGTTGGTTTGAAATCAGAAGGTCGCATTCCGCTTCGTGAGTTTGGTCAAAATGCTGAATTGAAAGTTGGTGACCAAGTAGAAGTTTATGTTGACCGTTATGAAGACAAAGACGGCAACATTGTTCTTTCTCGTGAAAAAGCTCGTCGTGAAGAAGCTTGGCATGATTTGGAAAAATGCCTCAATTCCGGCGAAAGAGTTAACGGTGTTATCTTCGGTCGCGTTAAAGGCGGCTTCACTGTTGATCTCAATGGCGCAGTTGCATTCTTGCCCGGTTCTCAAATTGATATTCGCCCGATTCGCGATATCACTCCGTTAATGGGCATTTCTCAACCGTTCCAAATTTTGAAAATGGATAAAGTTCGCGGCAATATCGTTGTTTCTCGTCGTGTTGTTTTGGAAGAAACACGCGCTGAAGCTCGTGCTGAACTCATTAATGACCTCAAAGAAGGTTCTGTATTGGACGGTGTTGTTAAAAACATCACAGATTATGGTGCATTCATTGATTTGGGCGGTGTTGACGGTTTGTTACACGTTACCGATATTTCTTGGAAACGTATCAATCACCCTGCAGAAGTTCTCTCTGTTGGTCAAACAGTTAAAGTTCAAGTTATCAAATTCAATGAAGACAACCAACGCATCTCTTTGGGTATGAAACAGCTTGAAACAGATCCTTGGGCTGGTGTTGAAGAAAAATACAAAGTTGGCGAAATTTACAAAGGTAAAGTTACCAACATTACAGACTACGGCGCATTTGTTGAATTAGAAGACGGTATCGAAGGTTTGGTACACGTATCAGAAATGAGCTGGACTCGCAAAAACGTACATCCGGGCAAAATCGTTTCTACTTCTCAAGAAGTTGAAGTTAAGGTTTTGGAAGTTGATGCAGACAAACGTCGTATCTCTTTGGGTATCAAACAATGCACTCCAAATCCATGGGCTGCATATATTGAAGAACATCCGGTTGGTTCTGTAATTGAAGGCAAAATCAAAAACATTACCGAATTTGGTTTGTTTGTTGGCTTGTCTGATGAAATTGACGGTATGATTCACTTGAGCGATATCTCTTGGGATAAATCTGGTGAAGAAGCTGTTAAAGACTACACCAAAGGCCAAGATATTGAAGCAAAAATCATTGATGTTGATGTTGAAAAAGAACGCATTTCTTTGGGCATCAAACAATTAACCGAAAACACTTTGGCAACAGCTTTGGAAAACATCAAAAAAGGTGATGTTGTAAAAGCTACCGTTGTTGCTAAAGATGACAAAGGTGTTACCGTTGAAGTTAATGGTGTTAGCGCTACCATCAAAAAAGCAGATTTGTCTCGTGAAAAAGCAGGACAAAATCCAGATAACTTCAATGAAGGCGATGTTGTTGAAGCAAAAGTAACTTCTGTTGATAAAAAGAACAACAAACTTGGTCTTTCTATCAAAGCTTTGGAAGTTGAAGAAGAGAAGAAAGCTTTGGAAGAATATACATCAGCTTCCTCTGGTTCTTCTTTGGGTGATGTTTTGGGCGAAGCTTTGAAAAAGAACGCTTAATCAAAACCAATAAAAAACCTCTCATAGAAAACTATGGGAGGTTTTTTTCATGTCATTTATTATGCCAATTTCCGTCAGCATAGAGTAAAATTTTAAGCGGTGCTTTATCTTTTTCTGCATGAACGAGCCAGCAAAGAGCATCTTTTTCAATGTCAAAAAAAGGTTCAAAATCCAAAAGATTAAGATCTTTAGGCAAAAGATCTTCAAGCTCTTGAAAAGGAGGTAAAAACCTTAAAATCGGATTATCCTCATGAGCAGCTTTTGGGCGGTAGATATAATAGTAATTCTCACCGGCCACCTTGATTTTGAAATCAGCTGTAACCCATGGTTGAGGGATAAGAACAGCACCAGATTTTGAAATTTTGTTATTTGTTTTCATAATCAAAATTTTTGGTTAATAATTTAAAATAAATAATAAGATATGTAAAATACAGATTAAGATTCAAAAAGATAAAGTCAAATCATTTAAGCAATTCACACACCGTTTTTGCCAAATCTTGAGCAACATTTAAGACTTTTCCGCCTTTGAATTTGCTTCTTTTGGGGCTATTATAGGCAACGGCGTAACCATTGTCATAAAGAGATTGTACAAAACGCAACTGTTTTGGAGTGAGCCAGTTGTTGCCGCAATATATATATACAGGCTTACCGGTAGCGCAAGAATCACAAGCCATGGATACAGAATCTCCGGACACAATGATATTATCGGCACAAGCCAGATATCCCATATAAGGATTTTCTTTTTTTTCACCCCACAAATATGTATAAGCGGGAATATCTTTTAAAATATCCATGATAGCGTTACGAGCTTCATCGCCTGTGCGTCGAGAGTCTGTAATAAGAATAGAGCCGCCTATTTCTTTTTTCAAATCAAGAACGGCTTGAGCAAAGCCAACATAATTTTCTTTAAGAAAAGGTTTTCCTTTAACGGAGCCGCCCACAATAACGGTTGTCCAAGGGCGAGGCAAATCAGCAAAGACTTTTTCCCATTTTTCTTTGGCTTCTTTCATTGTTTGGATACTGGTTCTGGTTGGTGAGCCGATTGTATAAACAATGTTTGGAGAATGCTGTTTGTTTTTGTCATGTTCAGGCACAAAAATTAAATCAAAATCTTTGAGATTTGAACCAAATCCGGGGTGCAAAATTTGAACAATTTTTGTTTTTCCGTGAGATTTCTTTTTAATATATCTGGCAACGGGAGCACTGCGTCTTGCAGCCGCAATAACCAAATCCGGATAAGGTTCGTTAATTTGTTTTTTAGAGTTTTTTGCAATACCAAACAAACTAGCACCTTTAAGAATATTTGGAATACGAGCCAAAGGGGTGTATTCTATATTTTTTTCGATAATTTCAAATTGATTTTCCGGTAAATTTTGCAAAATTCCGCGAATGGAATTATTACTTCCGACACGGTCATCAAATAAAGCCCAAATAGTTTTCTTCATGTTTAATAACTCTAAAAAAAGTGGTTAAAATATATAAACTATGTTATAATAGCTGAAAGTATAAATAAAGTTAATAAGGAATTTTAGATGAAGATAATAACTTTGATAATATTTTCACTTTTTTTGAACATATCCTCATCCGTGGCGCAATATAGTGCGTCAAAAAATGCGGAATATTTAGCCACAATCAAAGCGGTTGCCAATTATAAAATAAATGATGAAGAAGAGTTGGAAAATGTTGAAAGATTGCGTCAAAATAAAGCCTTTAATCTAAAATTGCAAAAGATGATGAACAAGCTGCAAAACAGCCGCACAAAAAATAGTGATAACAAAAGAATATTAAAGATATTAGAAGATGCCGGAGAGCAAATATATAATATCTTAAAATAAGAGTTAAACATTCATTAAGATAAATATGTTAGATTAAAAACAATATTTTTTTTAGGAGAAGGAAAATGTTTCAGGCCGAAGAAAGTTTACAACATCTTCAAGCTATGAGATATCAGGTAATAGCCATGAAAGAAGGGCAAAAGGTAGAGGAACTGCCTTCTCTTGATATGGAAAAAGAAAAGAATTTGACGGTTTTATCAAAAAAGCAAAAACAAAAAGAGATAAATGAATGAAAAAAATTTTTGGCTTGGGATTAATATTTTTATCATTAGCCGGTTGCGCCTATTTTTCAGATGGTGAAAAAGCTGAATATACAGAGTTAACTTCTGCAGAATATTCAGATTTTGCCAAAAATGTTACAGTTGTAAAACAAACAGAAAATTTTGTTGAATATGAATATAAAAATATCAGAGTAGATGATATGGCGGTTTTAGCAGCCATATATTGCCATGAGCATAATCATAAAAAAGCTTATTTAGACACAATCCAATTATATCATAACAATTCTCGTCGAGCTCGTTTTGTTTGTCGTTAACAGACTTGCAAAAGCATAAGGAAAAAACTATATAAGATATAAATATTTTAATAAATAAAATTAAGTGGCATAAAAAAATGAGCAAAAATTTATATCATATATTAGGTGTAAGTAAAACCGCATCAGAAGCTGAGATAAAGTCAGCATATCGTCAGTTGGCACGCAAATATCATCCGGATGTAAATAAAGACAATAAAGAAGCTGCAGATAAGTTCAAAGAAATATCAGCAGCATATGATATTTTGGGCAATAAAGAAAAACGCCAAAAATATGATAATAATGAGATTGATGATGAAGGCAAACCAACAGGCTTTGGAGCCGGATTCGGAGCCGGAGGATTTAATTCAACCGGAGGTAATCCATTTGGCGGTGGAGCAGGCGGATTTGATTTTTCCTCTATTTTTGGGGAAGATATATTCTCTCAATTTTCCGGTGGACAGAGTAGAGGTTTTTCAGGTTTCAGCTCCAGAACAAGCCGTCCGCGTAAGGGAGAAGACATTGCTTACAATTTGCGGGTGGATTTTTTGGATGCAGCATTAGGTGCAGAAAAAAAGATAAACCTTTCAGGCAAAGTGGTTAATGTCAAAATTCCTTCAGGAACAACAGACGGACAAACTTTAAGATTAAAAGGCTTAGGACAACCAAGTATAAATGGCGGAGAAAATGGAGACGTTTTAATTACAATAAATGTAAACAAACACCCATATTTTGAAGCACAGGGTTTAGATATTCATCTAACACTTCCTATCTCTTTTAAGGAAGCCGTTTTAGGTGGAAAAATTACAGTTCCGACCATATCAGGCAAAGTTAATGTTAACATTCCGGCATATTCTACCAGTGGAGAAAAACTGCGTTTGAAAGGCAAAGGAATAAAAAACAAAAATGGCATCGGGGATGAAATCATAACCTTACAGATTATGGCGCCGAAAAACAAAAATCCAGATTTGGAAAAAGTTTTAAGTTCAATGGAAGATGAGCATATACGGAGTTTTTAATGCTGCTTGATGCCTTAAAAGATTTTGAATGGTATAATGAACCGGAAAATGTTTGTTTTCCGGAAAAGGGGATGATGGTTACAAGCAAGTCTCAAACAGATTTTTGGCAGAGTAAACAACATAACTTTTCAAAAGATGACGGGCATTTTTTTTATATTGAAACAGCAAGTGATTTCCGCTTAATCATTAAATGGTCTTTTAACTTGCTTGAAAAATTTAGTCAATGCGGATTAATGATAAGAGCCAATCCCAAAGAATGGTTCAAAATAAGTCTACTCTCAGACAATAAAGAGACTTACCGCATTGGCAGTAGTCTCACCAAAGATGGAAGTTCTGATTGGGCTATTAATGAGTTAACAATGCCAGTTAATGAAATTTGGTATAAATTAGTTCGCAATCAAGATGAATACATAGCATCATATTCATTAGATGGAGTAAAATATCATCAACACAGATTGTTTTATTTTCCCAGTAAAGACGGAAAAGTAAAAACAGGAGCGTATATAGCTTCACCGCAAACAGCAAAATTTAATGCCTGTCTTGAAATTTTAAATTTAGAAGCATAAGATAATAAAAAAAGCATTTCATTTAAGGAGAAAAAAATGACAGTAGCCACTTATAATACAACCAAAATAATAAAAATTAAACATTTCTGGCTTTATGTGATTGCTGTTGTAGCATCACTTGGTGGCTTGTTATCTGGTTTTGATACCGGCGTTATTTCCGGAGCCTTGCTTTATATTAATGAAACATGGGAGATGAGTGCATGGGAGCAAGGCTGGATTGTAAGTTCAGCGATTGTCGGTGCTGTGATTGGCGCAGCTATGAACGGTTCTTTGTCAGATATTTACGGTCGTAAAAAAATCATTGTTGCCACAGGTGTTATTTTTGCTGTCGGTTCCATTTTATGTGGTTATGCACATACACCGATGGCTTTGATATTGTCTCGCGGCTTGATAGGTTTAGCCGTTGGTATGGTCAACTTTGTGGTGCCGATGTATTTGTCAGAAATTGCTCCGCAAAAAATCAGAGGAATGTTGGTCTCTTTGTATCAATTAGCCATTACCGGCGGTATTTTATTCTCATATCTCATCAATCGTGTTTTTGCCAATACCGAATATAACTGGCGCTGGATGGTTGGTGCAGGTTTAATTCCGGCCATCATCCTGCTGATTGGTATTAGCTTTTTGGGCGATACACCGCGCTGGCTCATTAGTAAACAAAGGGATAAAGAAGCCAAAGAAATTTTCAAAAAAATTAATCCTGATGATGATGTTGAAGCACACGTTAAAGAAATCAGAGCCACCTTGCAAAGTGCAGAAACAAGTGGAGCAAAACGCGTTTTCCAAAAATGGATGTTGATGCCGGTTTTTGTCGGTGTTGGGATGATGTTTATGCAAATCTGCACCGGAATTAACACCATTATTTTTTATACAACCACCATTTTTAAAACAGCAGGTTTTGCTGATAATATCAGTGCAATTTATGCCACAATTGGCGTTGGCGCGGTCAATTTTTTAATGACTTTTGTCGCCATATTCTTCACAGATAAATGGGGAAGAAAACCATTGTTGTATATAGGCTTGTGGGGCATTTTTATTGCCTTGATAGCTCTTGGGGCATCTTTCCACTTTGCTGCTATATTGGGAGACAAATTGAAATGGGTGGCTGTTGGCAGTGTGATTTTATACATTATGTGCTTTGCCATGAGTTTAGGTCCGATTGGCTGGATTATGGTCTCTGAAGTTTTGCCGTTGCAAATCCGCGGATTCGCCATGAGCGTTTGCACCGTTGCCAACTTTGGTTTTAACTTCATTGTGGTATTGAGCTTCTTGCCGTTGATACATAACATCGGCGAGGCTTACACCTTCTGGATTTATGCCGGAATTGCAGCCTTGAGCTTATTCTTTACCTACTATTTTGTACCAGAGACCAAAGGAATATCATTGGAGAAAATAGAAAAGAACTGGAGAGAGCACGTTCCTGCCCGCCTGTTTGGTAAAAATTAATGAGAATATTAAGATAAAATAAAAACCCCATAAAACCTGAAAAGTTTATGGGGTTTTTAATAAAAAAAAGTAAAAATATTACTCTTCAGAAGCTTGCTCGGTAGGCAAATCTTCAGCGGATGTCTCATCCTTCTTCAAACGCTTTTTCACTTCATCAACGACCTGATTTGAAAATTCTTTCAAATCATTTCTGCGCAGATAAGCCAAAATACCACCGCTAATAGCAAGTAAACCTCCGGCAACCATTCCGATAACTGTACTTCTTTTCATAATTTTTTAAATTTAAAAGTGAAACAATAATTTTATAAATATAAATTAGCAGACAAACGCTAACACTTTTTATCGTAATGTAAATATAATATTTAATTTGAGCACAAAAAAAACACTCAAAAGGGAGTGTCTTTATAAAGGAAATGGCGGATAGAGTTCGATTGGCTCAACAAGTTCGCCGCCTTTGTCCGCTGGCAAGCCACCGGCATACTCGCGTCTGCCTGCGGACTTCAGGTCAAACTCACGCCCCGTGAGTTCGAACCTCACAAGTGCCATGAGCACAAAAAAAACACTCAAAGGGGAGTGTCTTTATAAAGGAAATGGCGGATAGAGTGAGATTCGAACTCACGGTACGCTTTAGACGTACACACGATTTCCAATCGTGCGCCTTCGACCACTCGGCCATCTATCCAACAACAAGCACAATTAATCATATTTATTTTTGAAAAGCAAGAAAATAATTACACTTTACTAAAAAATATTCCGGATATAACTTAAAGCAAAGTTAAAAACAAACAACGGAAAATTTTATGAGAGAATATATTCCAAGCTTAATTACATTTAATATCACCGGAAAGGATTATGAAATAGCATGGCAAAATGCATCTAATTTGCCTAATAATTTGGAATATGAAATAGAAGATGAGTTTGGCAAAATCATCTTAGGAACATGCAATATAACCCAAAAGATAAAGTTGCCCAGATTGGGAATAGGTTATTATCATTTGCGTATAAAAAAAGAACAAATTTTGCAAGATTGTTTGCTTTTAATATCTCCGCAAAGAGCCTATGTTAAACAAGACATTCCGAATATGAATAAAAATCCAATTTCATCCTTAAAAGAATTACAATCAGTTTTGCAACAAAAAACAGATTTACATTACTTTTCTCCGTTTCCTCAATTTGCAGATTTTCAAAGTGTTTTTAATTTAGATTTAATTCAGGGGGAGACAGAATTATTGCCATCAGATTTAGCTTTATTTTTATCATTAAAAAGCCAATATAAAATTAATCAAAATTTTCAAGATTGGAGCAATTGTTGTTATGATTTTAATAAAATAAATTCATATAAAAGCAAAGATTTTGCTAAAAAGAATATTCACCTTTTATTAAAGGCAGAAAGCGTTATTGAAAAACTGCAAGCTTATTTACGTCAAAGTATAGAATTTTTACATAAACAACACAAAAAAGTCATATCATATATATCAATGCCTATGGCGGAAGATTTTCAAAGTTTTTTGGGATGGAAAAATAGAAAAATGCTTTTAAGCAAACAATGTAAAAATCAAAAACAATATGTTCCTTATGATTCTTTAATAATGAAAGAAAATTTTTATGCCCCTTTTATTGAAAAAATCAGATATGCCATGCAATATGCAGATTTTTTAATAATTAAAGATTATGAAACGCTAGAAAAAAACATCTGCCTCAATTTTCCTTTTTCTGACAAAGAAGAAAAATATGAAACAGATGTTTTGTTGGCAATATTAAAGATTGAAAGCCATCGTCACCAGTGTACGGTTATTGCTCAGACATCAGAAAACATAAGCAAAAATTTTTTAGATATCAGCAAAAAGAATGGTATTGTTATTTACTAAATAGCATCTTTAATTTGTTCAATTTTTGCAGAGTCATATTCCACCCAAGCACCGGCTTGTGTGCATACAAATGCGGCTACGGCCACAGCATATTTATGTGCTTCCAACTGAGTTTCTCCACTCAATATATGTTGAATAAAGGTGCCAAGAAAAGCATCTCCGGCTCCGATGGTATCTGCCACCTCAACTTTAGGAGTTTCAATCAATGTGCAATCTTTAGGAGAATAAATAATGCTATATTTTTCTCCAACGGTGAATATAAGGTATTTGAGCTTAAATTTTTGAATTAAATTTTCGCAAATTTCTTCATTGCTCCCTTTAAGGTCAAAAATTTGTTTCAAAATAACCATTTCAACATCATTAATTTTTAAGACATTGCATTTATGGAGCAAATTTTCAATTAATTCCAAAGAATAAAAATTTTCTCTAAGATTAATATCAAAAACACGCAAAGCCGTTTTAGGAGCAATGTCTAATAAAGAAAAGATAGTTTTTTTAGATTTTTCAGACCGACACGCTAAAGAACCAAATCCAATAGCATCACATTGGGCAACGGCATCTATAAAAACTTGAGAATTTTCAATATAATCCCAAGCCACGTTTTCAATAATTTTATAGGTTGGAATACCGTTTTCAAGTTCCACCTCAACCGTGCTTGTTGGATAAGAATTAATTTGAATGGAGTTTGGAATATGATAATTATTTAAAGTCTGTAAAATTTCTTTTCCGTTTTCATCATCTCCAACAGCAGAAAGAGCGTGAGCATCTGCTCCGTTTTGTAGAGCATGATAAACAAAATTAACAGGAGCTCCGCCGATTCTTTTTCCTTGCGGAAGTATATCCCATAAAATTTCACCAATTCCAATAATGATATTTTTTTTCATCTTTCCCTCGATAATAGTTTGAAAATATTTTAGGCAAGATAATTTAAATAAAGATTAAGAGAAAAAATCAAAAACCTTGTAACAGAGCTTATTTGAATTTCAGATGAATTTTTTGTAAAGGGATAGACCTCTTTTGCTGACGAATTGAAAATTTGGCGTCCCCGAGAGAATGGCTAAGAAAAAATATGATACAGATATCATATTTTTTTCTGCAACATCTTGACTATCTTGGTTTTGCAAGGGAAGTGACAACAACCGCGGCAAAAGTTAGATACTTAAGGAATAGTCCTCTCCGGACGAGAAATTTGAAAAATTTGGCGTCCCCGAGAGGACTCGAACCTCCTGCCCACAGTTTAGGAAACTGTTGGTATATGGTTTTGTATATTTCTTCTTGCTTTTTTTATATTGTTTAATATATTGAATTTATAGGTAATTGCAACTTAAATATTTAAGTGCGATTTTTTTATATTTTATAAAAAATGAGGCACGGATGAGGCACCATTGAGGCACAGAAGATTAGTCATATGGATAAGAAATTCAAATTCACAAATGCAAATATTAAAAATTTACCAACACCTATAAAACGTATTTTTTATTATGATACGGTTGAATTGGGCTTATCTGTTCAGGTAACACCATCGGGGGCAAAAGCATTTTATTTGCGAGATAGGGTTTTAGGAAGTCAAATTCGTGTGAAATTAGGTGAGCCATCCTATATGAGTGTAGAGGAAGCCCGTCAAGAAGCAAGAATTGCCAAAATTAACATGAAAAAAGGTATAAATCCAATTGAAGAACGAAGAAAAATCAGTAATGAATCGATTCTGTCCAAATTATATGAACAGTTTATGGCAGATAAAGAAGCATCATTAAAGCAGAGAACCATTACATATTATAAAGATTTATGGAGAAATTATCTGATAGAGCTTGGCAAAAAGAAAATCTCACAGATATCAGTAGATGAGGTAAAAAGACTTCATCGTCATATTACAACAAATCATGGGCATCGTTGTGCCAATCAAACTATTGTATTTTTAAGAACCATTTATAATTATTTTATTAAACAAAATACTTATACGGGGCACAATCCGGCCTCAGCAGTAATTTTAAATCGTCAAGAAACAAGAACTCGTCATTTAGATGCTGCAGAATTAAAAAGGTTTAATGATGCCATCAATCAAATTGGCGATTCCATATCAAAATATGCCATTTTGATGGCTCTTATCACCGGTGCAAGAAGAGATAATGTATTTTCAATGCGCTGGCAAGATATAAATTTGGAGACAAAAACTTGGATTATTCCGGAAACTAAAACCGGAAAAAATATCTCTTTACCATTAGCCGATGCTGCCATTGAAATTCTGAATAAGCTAAAAGAGTTAAAGTATAATGATTATGTTTTCTTTTCAACAACTTCAAAAAGTGGACATATATGCGAAGTGAGAAGTGTATGGAGAAATATTCTTAAAAAAGCTAATATTACAGATTTGCATCTTCATGATTTACGTCACACACTTGCCACACAATTGATTGCAAAAGGAGCTGATGCTTTTATGGTCAAGAGAGCATTAACACATAAAAATTTACAAAGCACTCAAATCTATGTTAATTTGGGTGTTGAAGAATTAAGAGATAAGTTAAATGAAACTGTTAATTCAATGATTGGAGTGAAAAGTGCGGATATACAATAAAGATAACCATCTAAGAATTATAGATAATAAAATTTATCTTTATAACATTGATTTCAGCCTATCTTCCAATGAAGATATTTTAGATATTTTATTAACTGATGTTGCTGATATTTCCTTCAAGGAATGTAAATTTAGTAATATAGATACCTCAAATAAGATCATAAAAGCACCAATTTCCTTTATTAATTGTGCTTTTGATGGAGATATGTCTTGTAATGATACGGAATTTTGTAAAGCAATATATTTTGATGAATGTTTATTCAAAAAGAAAGTTTCATTTATTAATGCCATATTTAATAAGAGCATAGAATTTAGAAATAGTATTTTTTATTCGGTTGCTGATTTTACAGACAATAATTTATCATTTTGCCAAGCGTTTAATATCGTTGCGTTGGTTTTTCAAAATGAAGCCTTCTTTAATGGACGAAATTTTAATAATGGCAAGATAATGGAATGTAGATTTGAGGCCCCCTTTTGGTTTGATAATTGTAAATTTGGCACAAGATTCAAAACTATGGGGCATATATTTAACTGTAAAAAAAGAAAAGAATTTTTAACCTGTCTGCAGGTATTGAAGTTTTCACTGAGAGCATCAGGTTTCGATATAGCGGCCAAGGATATTGAAAATTATGAACTAGAAGTGAGAAAAGAACAAAAAATTCAAACAATCGATGAAGGGAAAGGGCTCATTTCGGATTCTTCTAATATAAAACAAGATAATCCCAATCTCTATACCACCGAAAATGTAGCTCATATTTTAAGGATTCGGCCCAATACTCTCGCTGTTTGGAGAACACAGCGAAAAGGCCCTAAACCTACATATATTGGTAGAAAAGTATTTTACAAAAAAGAAGATATTGATGAATATTTAAATAAAGCTAAATAAAATGGCGTCAGCGGAGGGACTCGAACCCACTGCCCCTGGTTTAGGAAACCAGTGCTCTATCCTGATGAGCTACGCTGACAACCTGGTGTTTTTTATAGCTTAATAGCTAAAAAAATCAAGTTTCTTTTGCATCTATAACTGTAAAATGTATGACTAAAGTCATTGACTTTCATAAATTTATGGATTACCATAATTGTAATTATTGGATTGTAATCATATAATTTATAGGATTTAATATGGAATATATTTATAGAAATCTAACAAATGCTTTATTGGAAAGTATTAAGACTCGTCCTTTAACTTATTTAAATGGTGGAAGACAGGTTGGTAAATCAACTTTATGTGCACAATTATCTAATGATATAAAAGTAAATCAGATTACTTTTGATTCTCCTCTAATGCTTTCTTCGGCAAAATCAGATCCGGCAAATTTTGTTGATAATTTGCCTAAGGACACTTTAAATATTATTGATGAGGTTCAATTTGCCCCTGAAATTTTTCCATATTTGAAAATGCAAATAGATGAAAATAGGTTGGCAGGGCAGAATAAAAGTCTCTATCTTTTAACGGGATCAGCCAATTTAATGGCTTTGCCAACACTTTCTGATGCTCTTGTTGGTAGAATGTCTATATTAACTCTGTATCCTTTTTCTGCCAGTGAATATTATAATACAAATATTGATTTGATTGATAAACTTTTTAATGAAGATTTATCAATTCAAAGTTATGAAGATTATGATATTTTGGATGCTATTTGCAACAGTACCTATCCGGAAATTGCAAAAAATACGGAAATTGATCGAATAAAGTGGTTTGATAACTATCTAACTACAATTCTTAACCGAGATGTCAAATCTATATCGGACCTAAAAAATCCAGATATGATGGTTATGCTATTTTCATTACTTTCTATGAGAAGTGGAGGGCTGTTAAATAATACGGCTATTGCTTCTGAAATTGGAGTCGATTACAAAACTTATGAGAAAATGATGGCCTTTGCTACCAATAGCTTTATGATATTCAACGTTAAACCTTGGGCCATGCCCAATAAGCTGAATAAGCGTTTTGTAAAATCTCCAAAAATGTATTTTGTAGATTGCAATTTCTTATCATATATAATGAAAAGAAGCATTTCTCACCTATATGAAAATGATAAAATGATTTTTGGTCATATATTTGAAAATTTTGTTGCAGCAGAACTTTTAAAACATACTTCAATTCATAATATTGAACTCTCTCATTTTAGAACTTCAACCGGAAAAGAGGCAGATTTTGTTTTAGAAAATAATTCTGGAGAAATAATCGGTATAGAGGTTAAAAGCTCAAAATCAATTGATAAAAAATATTTATCAGGTCTGCAAGAACTAAAAGACTTAGTCGGAGACAAGTTTAAAAAAGGTATAATTTTATATGCCGGAAATGATGTTATCTCATTGTCAGATAAAATGTGGGCAGTTCCGGTAAGTTATTTATGGAAAAAAATAAAATGATAGATAATGACTTGAAATCCTTACGGAAGCAAGAAAACGATGAAATCTTAAAACATTTGGAGGCTATTTCTAAAATTATTAATGTTAAGTGTAAGAGATGTAAGTCTATCCTGGGCTGTCTAGGATGTGTATTCAGCCAAGGAGAAGTAGGGGGAGATATCTGCCATGCATATAAATTGATGCAGGTAGAAGTTGCTCCTTATCAAAAAAAAGATAGTTAAAAATATTTTTTTCATGAACACAAACAAAGCTCAACCCTTTTCGGTTGAGCTTTGTTATGTTTACTAAATAATATCAAATTCTTTTAGTTTATCGATTCTTTGCCTCGGATTTTTTACATTATCTCTGATAAAAGTGCATAGCGTTATGTCATATTCTCCATCAGCGTCTATAGAAAAATCATCAAGATTTTCGCCAGCCCATTTTAGAACACGTTCATCGTCACTTAACAAAAGATATATGTGAGGAGAATGCCATCCATAGTCATAAGAATAAAAATGATGGAATGAATTCAATCTTTTGTCATTTGTTAATTTTACCAATTCCGCATACGAATATTCGGCTAAAGAACTAGATTCTGCTTTTGCATCTATACATTTTTCTAATACACTTGCATCATAGTTCTTGAAAGAGTTACCATGATAACTATAAAACTCTTCAACTAAATCCAGAGCATCGACAACAATAGATAAGACGTCAACAATCTCTTCTTCTCCAGAAGGGTTAATTATTTTGATTTTAGCAAATGCCTTATAGTATTCAACAACCTCAAAGTCAATTGGTTCGATATTCTTATAACGGAGTTCATCATAGGCATATATAATGCCATATCCATCATCTCGTAAATTCTTATAAATTTCTGGATGAACTTTTTTCATTTTTTTTGTTTTTGTCATTTTTATTATCCTTACAAATTATGAGGGCTTAATTACCCTATGTCACAATTGAAGCATAAATAATTTTTTTATTCTAATAAGAACTGTTGACTTAAAAAATTTGCGATACTTTTCGTCACTATATAAAAGCAATGAATTTGGGATATATTGTTAGAATTTTGAAAAATAATAACTTGTTAGTTCTTGAAGATCATTCTGGTATATTGAATAGTTTGTTTATAAGATAATTGCATTAAATCCATTGGAGATAATTATGGAAAAATATCTAAGTCCGAATGAAATTACTTTATCAAAAAAGGAAATTCTTGATGGTGTGCATCTTTATAATGGATCTAAATACATTAAAGGAGCAACAAAAGATACGATTATTGCTGAAGATATAGATTATCATGATGATTTTTCTGTGTTTTTTCAATATATGGACCAGCCTATAAATTTAATTTTTAAAAACTGTTCATTTTGCGAAATACATATAGGGGACGCTGAAACACTTAAAATAAAATGCGAATTGTCATTTGTTAATTGTACTTTTGAAGCAAGGACTGTTTTTTCTAATTGCCATTTTAAACAAGCTGTTTCTTTCATTAATACATGCTTCAAAGGTTCAGTAAATTTTGAAAATATAAAATATGATAGGATTTTTTATTTTGAAAACATAAAAATGCTTCCCGGATATCAAGCATATTTTACTTTTAATAATTTAATTCGAGGATCTTCTCATATTGATAATAAATTAGTAATATTTAAAACTGATTTTGAATGCCAGGTTAATTTTCAGAATTGTGATTTGCAAAATGCAGAATTTGAGTTGATCAAATTTCATGATAGAATAAACTTTAAAAAATCAATTTTTAGCCTAAACAGTAAATTAAAACATGTTAGTTTTGCTTCAAATATTCCACAATATAAGGGTTACCATCTTTTAAAACAACTCTTACCACCAACCCATGAATTTTTAACAGAGTTACTGGAACGAGAAAATAAATATCCTCCTGTAAATTTATATGAAGAAAATTTAAATATAACTTATACTTCAGATAAATATCGTAAGGTATATCGAGCAGAATTAACAGCCTTTTTAAAAGTTTCTGACAGTTGGGCTAAGAAAATTGAAAAAGAACAGCCTACACATCTAACTCCTTATAAAGAGGGAAAATTTACTTATTATGCACTTGATCAAGTAAAAAGATTTTTAAAACAATACTATAAACATAGTGCAAATTGTAACATTCTTATTCAAAAAGTTATAGATTATTGCATTCCAGTGCGAAAGATAAAAACCACAGATTTAAATCAAAAAATTGTTTCGGAAATAACGGAAATGCTTACTTATAGATATTCTCATATACCTGTTTTAGATAATAATAAAATAATAGGGGTATTAAGCTATAAAAATATGTTAACTTATCTTATTGAAAAAAATCTCAATAACAGCCTAGAAAAAATTACAGTTTCTGAGTTAAGAAATATTATAACGCAAGATAAGTTATCTTACAAAATTGTTGCACCCAACACTTTTATCAAAGATGTTAAAAAACTATTCAGCCCCCAAAATAATGCCTCCAGAGAATTAGATGTGGTTTATATTACAGATAATGGTAAAGCCAATGGAAATCTACTGGGTATGGTTACAGCAGCAGATATTGCCAGTTGGTAAAACGAAGAAGAGGTTATCTCCTCTTTAACTGCGTTTTGTATAAAGAAGCATAGTTTATGAACACATATCAAAATATTTTACCCAAAAAAAGTCGCAATATTTTGAAAAGTCGGTAATATTTTTTTATTTTGAAGTGTTTTAACGTTTTGCGAACATATCTGAATTGTTTTCGGCTCATCAATAAAATATCTTTAAAAAATATTTGGCTGGCGTGTGTAAACAACTCTTTTTGTTCTTGTCGGCAGAGATTTATTTTTGCTTGAGAATCTTGAGCCGGATGAATACGCCCTTTGACCAAAAATTTATCTACCCAATAAAATTTGTAACCATGTTTGATAAAATCAAACCAACGATCATAGTCTTGGGTGGTTCTCAAGCGGGTGTTAAAATATCCGCATTCCTCAAAAGCTTTTTTAGGAATGAGGAGAGAACAGCCGTGAATCATGGAAGCAAATAATATAGACAAGATGTTTTTACGGTCATCGGGAGTATAGTGGACTTTACCTAAATATGAAGGTTCTACGGTACCATTGTTATAAAGTAACAAGAAATTTGAAAAGATGATGACTTTTTCGTCGTTAAGCGTATTCAACAATTTTATCTGCGCCGAGATTTTATTCGGCAAGTATAAATCATCATGCGAAAGCCATGAAATATATTCTCCTTTGGCTTTTTGAATGGCCAGATTCAGAGCACTCGCCACGCCGCCGTTTTCTTTTTGAAAATAACGAATTTTGTTGCCGTAACTTTGGGCTATTTCATCGGTGTTGTCCGTAGAGCCGTCATTAACAACAATAATTTCAATGTTTTTATATGTTTGAGCCAGAGCACTGTCGATCGCTTCTTTCATATAATTTGAGCCATTGTAGACAGGAATGACTATCGAGACCAAAGGCATTGACATATTATTTCCTTAATATATCTATAATTAAATCTTTCCACTTTTTCATTGTGCTGCTTTTTGTTAAATCTTTTTCCAAAATAAACTTTCTTGGGCTATATTTTTCTGCATTATTATATAAATAATTAACTTTTTCGATTATATTTTTTTCATCAAATTTTATTCCCCATATTGCTTCTTTTTTGTCTTCAAATTTTTTATAGATACCTGTGTTTGTTGTTGCAACTGGTAAATTCATCAACATTGATTCTATTCCCGCTAAATGAAAAGTTTCTAATTTTGATGTACAGACGGTCATTCTGCAATTTATCATAATTTGTTTCAATTTCGATTGATCAATTTTATTATAAACTTTAATTCTAGGGTGGCTAATTTTAAAGTCATCCTTCATGACAAAAACAAATTCATATTCCGTATTATCGACCAGATACATTAACAAATCAAAGCCCTTAGGCCAAATAGTTGCCGCACCAATAAAAAGAATGGAATCCTTTTTGACTTCATTGGCTATTTTTTCATCTTTTTCTAATATATATGGGTTAAAAAAGTCTGCATCAACTCCCATAGGAATCATTTCTACACGTGTTTGGGATAATTTATTTAAATAAGGATTTACTAAATCTTGTATATAAGGAGAATTTATAACAACAGTATTACAAGAGTTAATCACAGGTAATTGTTCTTTAAAAAATCTTTTTTCATCATAGAAATCTTGTAATAAACATATTTGCGGAACTTTTGTTTTAATTGGCCGAAAAAATGTTGCGTTTCTTATTATGTAATCCGGTTTCTTATGCCAAAAAAGCTCTCGTTCAATTTTTTTTGATAATTTATTAAAAGGCGTGTAGCCAAATGTTTTATCTTCCAATCCTTCGATATTCTCTAACAAATCATGCCAAAATGTTTTAGTGTTAGGTATGCAGGTCAAGCAATCATTAACAAGCCACCCTCTTTTGCTTTCAGACATTACTTTTCTCCTTTTGCGAGCAAACTAAACATAGTATCGTTTTGATAGGATTTGTATGAAATGATATCTAAATTTGCAAACATATCCTTTCTTAAACCACAACGGTGAATTTCTGAAGGAATGTCATGTTGTTGTTCCTGAAATCCAAGAGGACCATTAATCATTATGTATCTATAGTGTTTTTTTATAGTTTTTATAACTTTTAAACAGTCTTCTTCAGATAAATGTTCAAGGACATCACTGCAAATTAGTAAATCTCCAGAAAGTTTATCGCACATATCAATAATATCATTATTATAAATTTTATCGTAAATTTCATCTAATTTATTATTGATAATATATGACCTTTCTAGTTCAACGCCTTCAATAAAACAATTAGGAAATATATATTTACTTAATTTACCCCAAAAGCCATCTCCACATCCAAAATCAACAATATTTTTTATATTATGAAGATTTGACAGTATTTTATAAGCATCATTATTTATACAAGGATTATGTTTCCAAGTAGATATTTCTGAAGGTAATCCCTTTATTCCATTTTTTTGATAAGTTTTTTTCTTATAAGTTATTTTTAGTCCAAGTATTGTCAATATTCTTTTATTACCATTTTTTTTCTTTGAAAAAATATTGTTTAATATTAGATTTTTTATTTTATTTAATTTTACTTCTGTTGACATATCTCGTTCTCCTTCTTGTATGTGATAACAAATTGAATCAAAAACCGTTATGTGTTTCATATTGAATTTTTTTGCTAAAACCTCATTGAAAAAATAATCATCTCCGCTTTTTATAACGGCTCCGTTTTGTGTTCCAATTGTTCCATCTTGATATAAATTACCTTCAGGATATCCGCCTGCATCAATGAATCTTTTAGAGTTAAATACTACAGGCATAAACAATCCGCCTTCTTTTATTACTCCTTTATCTTTTTCCATTAAAGAGTTTGCCAATTTGTTGAATTTTTTATAATTAATATTCATTGCATTTCTTCCGCAATCTTGGCTAATTCCGTATTGGCCACTCGGCATTTTTCCACTTTCGATTAATCTCGATGTCGGAATATTTTCTCCATTATGATGTGCCATTAAATTTTTTAACCAGTTATTTGCAAAAATCATATCAGAATTGATTAAACAAACATTATCATATCGGCTTTGTTTAACTGCATTGTTATAACAACGGTAAACTCTGTTTATATAGTATTCATTTGGGTTTGGATCGTTATATATTGTATATGGTATATCGGACTCTTTCAGCTTTTTTAAGACTTTGGGACTTGCATCATTTGCAATAATCCTAATTCCAACAATATAATCCGGATTAGAGTAGATAATTTTTTCTAATTCTTCTGAAATAAGTTTTAAATATTCATTACTGCAATAAATCAATGAAATAATTTCAACATTAGGTTTGACCGCAATGTATTCTGGATATTTTTCTAAAAATTGGTCAAGAGACTTTGGTTTATATGAATCCAACAAAATAAATCTTTTTTTAGCGTATTCCTCTTGTCTACTCCACAAATCTAAACCATTTTTAAGATTTTTTTGAATTTTCTCAATATCTCCAACTTTATCTATAATTTGCTCAGATTCAGCAATGTTCTCGATTTTTTCCCTTATGCGCATGGCCCCACCCATGTATGAGTAATGCCATCCACCATTTTTTATTATTACTCTTTTTTTGCTATTATTAAATCTTGCATAATTTCTCATTTCTTGAGGGGACATTAAGCCGTATGGAGCGTAGCATGTGCCAAGCCATTTGCAATTTTGTTGGCAATTTACGTAATAATAAAATAAATCTTGCTCAAATACTATTGGGTATTTTGCATTTAAACATTCATTGAGCTTATCCTTATTCCAAAATTCATCTAAATCAGAAACAAAAATAGCATCACCTTCTTTAGCTATACCTTGTAATCCTCTTTCAATAGCATTTCTTTGAAAATTTTCGGCAATCCATATATTTTTACTATCATAGTCAGGTAAGTCATCCACAATAACGTGGATTACCTTATCTAGATATTTTTTTAAATTTACTTTTAAACTATTAAATATAGGAGTATGCGCTTTCCCTGTATGTGTTTTTGTGGCTTCTACTATAACAAAATAATCTACGACATCATAGTATTCCATGAATCTAAGTTCAAGTAGTTCTTTTTCGTTAAAAAAAGTAAAACAATCAAAAATCTGTTGCTTTGCTTCCATTGTTTTCTCCTATAAATCAATATGTCTTAAATCATGTTTTTTGTTAACAATTGTTATACTACAATTTGAAATTGGTAGAGTTACATAGTTATAATCATCTTGATGCTTGTTGAGATACTCATTTATTTTATAGGCATCAGAGCAATAATTTTTATCAAATAAAAACTTTTCTTTGGGAGATGTATCATGTAATAAAATTACTCCATTAGAGTTTAGAATTTTGACTGAATTTTCAAAATCTTTAATGACATTTTCAATGTCATGACAAGCGTCTATAAAAATAACATCAAATTTTTTTTTATTTTGTAAAAAATAATTATCGGTTGTCATTTTAAAAAAAGTTCCAAATGCAATTTTGGCATCTTTAAGCATGTCTACACATTCAGCATAATCTAATTGTTTGTTTTTAGTAACAATATAATTATAGTTTTTTGCATCATAAATACCTAATTCCAAGTATGATTTATAATCACATCTTCTTAAAATACTATCTATCAATTCAGCATGTTCTGTTGGTGCTTTATCTGTTATGTTATTTTTGTATTTATGTGAAAATAATTTCTTGCCCATAATTTTTACTGTTATCATATTTGAGGTTTTTACCAATGAAAGTATTTGCATATGCCTATCCTTTAAATCTGTTCAATCATCTCTCGGATGGTTGGTGGGGTTTGATATCCGGCAAGTTGCCAGAGTGTTTGGTTGGTTTCTTTATGATTAGTTGACAAGGTTCTGTCGATGCCTTCTTTGGCATCCATATCGTTTATTTTTATGTCTTTTCTTTGGAAATGCTCAGCAAATATGTGCAACATTTCTGCTTTTGATACAATGTCTTTGGGAAGCACATGTTGCACCCCGCTTAACCAAAAGTCATTTCTGATTATTCCTAAGCAAATATCGGTAAATGCGCCAGTGGTTACGCCGTTCCAAAAATGATTCTTAAAGCCGTTAACTTCAGCATTTTGCGGTTGATGTAAGAACCATTCCAACAAAGAACGGTATGATTTTTTTTCTTTGCCAATGATGGAGCAACGGAGATTCATGACATTTTCGGCATAAACTTCGCCCAGACTCTTGGTTTTGCCATATACATCCCATGCGTTGTGTACATGATCTTCCGCATAATGACCATCTTTTCCGTCATAAACACAATCTGTGGCAATTTGAATGATCTTACCGCCGGTTTGAGCTGCCGCTTCTGCCAGTTTATGCGGAAATTGGGCATTTACGCTTATGGCTCTTTGCACTTCGGCAGAATCAGTGTCATGAATATATGGTTTTATAATGCCGATACAGTTGATGACATAATCAAAACCGGTTATCACCTTTTTAATATCTGTTAAAGTTGCAGATTGGGCATTCAACTCGTTTCTGGTCGTGCCGCAAACCTCATATTCAGAATTTTGCAATTTGCTAAAAACTTCCGTTCCCAACATGCCGGTTTTGCCTAAAACCAAAATTTTTTTCATTATTTGGCTACTCCGACATATTCTTTTGTTTGAAGTTCTTTTTGAACATAATCCAATTCCAATAATTTGGCGATGACGCCGTCTTTGTCCAATCTTTGCGTATTGAAAGAGGTATATTCTTCTCGGTTGGTGATATTTTCATTACCTTCACGCAGATATTTTTCATAATTTAAATCTCTGTTGTCTGCCGGAATCCTATAAAAATGACCCATATCAACCGCTTTGATTATTTCTTCGCGGCTGACCAATGTTTCATGCGCTTTTTCGCCGTGGCGCGTACCGATAATCTTGATTTCGGTTTTGGGATTGAACAGCTCTTTCACGGCCAATGCCAAATCATAGATTGTCGATGCAGGCGCCTTTTGCACAAAAATATCTCCGGTATTGGCATGTTCAAAGGCAAACAAAACTAAGCGAACAGATTCTTCCAATGACATTAAAAATCTGGTCATGTTCGGATCTGTTACCGTGATGGGCTTGTTTTCTTTGCATTGTTTGATAAACAACGGAATTACTGAGCCTCTTGAGGCCATTACATTACCATATCTGGTCGCAGACAAAATTGTATCATTTGGATTTGTTGTACGTGATTTGGCAACCATAATCTTTTCCATCAGGGCTTTAGTCATTCCCATGGCATTAATGGGATTAACAGCTTTGTCTGTTGAGAGTACAACAATATTTTTTACATGATTGTTGATTGCAGCTTCTATAACATTATTGGCACCAATCACATTGGTGGCAACGGCTTCCATTGGATAAAACTCACAGGAAGGAACTTGTTTTAAAGCCGCAGCATGAAAAACATAGTCAACGCCTTTCATGGCATCATCAATGCTTTTATAATTGCGAACATCACCAATGTAATATTGAATTCTGTCATCTTTATAAATTGTTCTCATACGATCTTGTTTTTCTTCATCGCGAGAAAAGATTTTGACTTTTTCAATGTTTGTATTGTCCAAAAAATATTTTAACATTTTTTGACCAAACGAGCCGGTCCCTCCGGTAATCATTAATGTTTTGTTTTCAAACATATTTTATTTTCTCCAAATTCTTTCATTAATATAATCGGTGTAACTTAAAATAATTCGCACAACTTTTTGCGAAACATTATCAACATCATAATCTTTGATGATTTTAATTTTTTTCTGTTTCTGTGCTAAAACAACTTCTACTGCTTTCAAAACCCTGTCTTTTTTGTAGCCACACATAATTAAGGTTCCTTCATCATTGCCTTCCGGTCTTTCGTGTATATTTCGGATAGTTACAGCCGGAAATCCCAAAATGGAACTTTCTTCCGTTATGGTTCCGCTGTCGGAAAGCGTGCAGGCAGCATTTTTTTGCAAAGCAATATAGTCAAAAAAGCCAAATGGTTTTGAAAACAAAATTTTCTCATTGACTTTTATATCTTTAAGCTTTTCAAGTTGTTTTCTTGTTCTCGGATGGGTTGAAAAGATGATTGGATAATCATATTTTGCTACCAACCCGTTGAGCGCATCTATCAAATTTCTTAAATTATCAAGGCGATCAACAACTTCTTCCCGATGTGAGCTGACAACAAAATATTTGCCTTTTTGCAGTTTCAATCTTTGTAAAATATCAGAAGAATTTATCTTCTTTTCATATTTGACAAACAACTCCTTCATGGAAGAACCGGTTTTTATGATTGTTTCCGGCCTAATGCCTTCTCGTTCCAGATAATTTCTAGATTGCTCAGTTAAAACCATGTTGATGTCTGAGATGTGATCAATGATTTTTCGGTTAATTTCTTCCGGTACATTAAGGTCAAAACAACGATTTCCTGCTTCCATATGAAAAATCGGAATTTTGCGGCGCTTAGCACTTATCGTGGCTAAGCAAGAGTTGGTGTCGCCGTAAAACAAAACCGCGTCAGGGCGTTCTTTCTCAAAGATTTCATCCGATTTGGCAATGACATTAGCTATGGTCTGTGCCGCATTTGAGCCGGCGGCATTTAGAAAATGGTCCGGTTTTCTTATTTCTAAATCGTTGAAAAAGACCTCATTGAGCTCATAATCATAATTTTGTCCCGTATGGATTAATATGTGATCTGTATATTTATCCAGTTCTTTTATTGTTTCGGCCAATTTTATGATTTCGGGCCGAGTTCCGATTATTGTCATTACTTTCATTTGCTTTTCACCTCTTTGTTTGTGATGACTTGATGGCACAATGTGAGAATTTGCTTTGCAATTTCAGTTGAATCAAATCTATTAATCTCTTTATCGGCATTGTTTATCAGCTCTTGCGTATTGATTTTGTTTTCCAAAACATCTTCCATTATTTGTGCCAATTTCTTGTTATCTCCGACCGGATAAAGAACTCCACCTTTTCCGTTGAGCAGAATTTCGGCCGGACCTGACGGACAATCAGATGCAATGTTTAATGTGCCTAAAATTGCACCTTCGACCAAAATATTGCTCAAGCCTTCACTCGGACTTGACAAAATATTAGCGGTTGCGTGTTGAATATAACCCAACGGATTAGCTAATTTTCCGCAAAATATAAGGTTGTTTTGCAAATTTTTATTTCTGACGATTTTTTCATAATGAGATTTTGTTTCACCATCTCCTACAAAATAAATTTTTACATCCGGAAATTTGGCAAAAATATGTTCAAAGGCATCGATTATTGTTTGATGATCTTTGTCATCATGAAATCTGGCGACAAAGGTAAAATATTTTTCGTCTTTAGGATAATCGGCTTGAATGGCCTGTTTTTTTATTTTAGCAATATTAAAAGGATTATATATCTGTACAGTTTTGGCTCCGATGTATTTATCAGTTATCAATTTTGATTGAAAAGATTTTGTTATAACCACAAAACAATCATACAATCTTGCGTATTTTTTGTTGTTACGAAGAAAATTTTTTTCATATTGTTTAAAACTTGAATGATACCAACCGATTTTTGGAATATTAATCTTTTTCAGCAAGTCATAAAAAGAGCAGTTAAAATAATCGATTACCAAATCTTGTCCTTTCAGCAAGCTTTGTAAAAAATGTTTACTGCGTATTTTTTGGATTTTGTTAAAAACTTTTATAAAAAACTTCTTTAAGAAAGATGTTTTTGCTTTATCATAGGTAATCTCTTGATAGGGAATTATGTCTAACTTGATTTTGTTCCTGTTACAAAAGTCTGCAAAATCTTTTTCAACATGAGGCTTCCTGACGACAATGGAAATTTGACAGATATTGCTTTTTAGCATCTCTGTCAATATTTGAAGTAGAGATTTTTCAATACCGCCCATTACAAATTGATACATGCAAAAAGTTATTTTCATATCAATTTCCTCATTATGCCAGAAAAGAGAGAATTATTTTCTTTTGCAGATAATACGGGCAATAATCCAAATAATTTTACAAAGATTTTATCTTTATGTTTTTTTATAGAAAAAGGTATCCCTATGATTTTTAGTAACTGGATGTTGTCCTTTTTTGTTATTTTTATAATTGGAATATATTTAAATAAAAAGATCTTTGTCTTGCTTAAATCTTGATAAATATAAAAACAAGGGATTTCCCATAATTTTATTATTTTATGTCTTTTTCCCTCAAACCATGTAAGTGGAACAGGAATATATTGTTTATGTTCTTCATCACATGCATGCTTAATGTTTTGGAACATCTTTTTATCTGTAATTGTTGATGAATTGCACAATATATTAGTCCATTCAACTAAAGTTGAAGCTTCCATAAATGTATCTAATTGGCCAAAAATTTTATTTATTAATTTTGTATAAAGAACTATTCCTTTTGATAAATCTGGATATATTTTAATACGCTCTTGCTCCCAAAAATTTGCTTTTTTAAATATAATTTTATCTTGTTCTATTTGTTCTACAGGAGGATTTGGAGCTGTCATATACAACTCCATAATATTCCAATCAGAAAATTTGCATTGAGTGTTTTGTTGAAAACTTGAAAGGGAATAATTTTGTATTTCTTTATTTAATTTCTTGCTAACTGTCCAATAATACCCATATATTTTTTTTGATGGTAACCCCGCAGATATGGATTTTTGAGCGGATAAATTTATGCTACAACTGTCAATTAGTGCAATTTTATTATTTTTAATATCAAATGATGCACAATATTTTTGAAAATTTTCTTTTTCTTTTTGCGCTAAATTCTTATACAACTCATAATGTTTTTTTATAAAATCATTTCCTTCTTCAAAAGTTTTAATTTCTGGAGTGTTTTCTTTTAAAAAAGAATTCTTAGATTTAAAATAGGACAATATTGTTTTTAATTTATTTAGATTTTTTTCTTGAAAATTTTTATTATTTTGATCACAAAGAAAATTGCACACTATATTAATAATTCTGGGTGCATAAATATAATGAGTTTTAATTTCTTTATTTTGTATAATATTAAAAACTTTTTGCAAAGAATAACCATCTCTGGCAACAAATAAAACTTCTTTAATATTATCCTTTTTTAGTTGTTTTATCAGCCATGACATATATCCAAAAATAACAGGCCCGCCATATTTAAAACCAAAATCTTGCCAATAATTTTTAATTCTATCTATATTATATATGGCTAGGCATCCCAAAAGGATTGATGCATCTAGTTGCTTTTTATAAAGATGATGAAATTTATAGGCTCTTTCGTTACTCTTGAGTAATTGATCTAGTGGTTTTTCATAGTGATATGTTTGTAACCCTATTTTCTGGGCCATTAATATATCTGATTTATAATTATCCCCTATATGTAATATTTCTTTAGGCATAATATTTAAATCATTGCAAACATACTTATAAAGATTTCCGGTGGCTTTTGTTTTTTTGATTTCAGATGACACATAAATCTTTTCAAAATTTTCATATCCATTCTTTTTTAATAAATCTATTAGAGTAGATTTGGATAAATACATGTCTGAGATAATAATAATTCTTTTGTCTTTAGACTGAGCATATTTAAATATTTCTTGCATTTCCTTATTAGATTGTATTGTTTGGTATTCCAGTTCCAACTCTTTTTCTTTTAAAGGAATGTATTTAGATGCAATATTTTGATAAATTTCATCTAATGTTATATCTTCTTTCATATTATATAAATTTCGTGCCGAAGTTTCGGCTTTAATACGGGCTGTTGCAAAACCTTTTATTTTGTATAATTTTTCTATATGTAAAAATATATCCGTTGGTTTTACATATGGACGTAATAACAAGGTATCAAAGATATCGAAAGATATAATCTCTGATTCATCAATATTTTTTTTAATTTTCTCAATCAATTTCATTTTTTTTACCCAAAAAAATAAATGTTTTTATTCTTGTTATTAGTTTATTTTTTATTGATTTTATAGTTTGTTTTCTGTGGATCTTTTCCAGTAAAATATTTTTATCCATAATTTCTTTTAACTCATTGTAGAATTCTGTTTGTTGTAAAAATTTGGCATTGATAAAGCTTCTAAAACAAAAAGCAATTAAGGCATTTCTTTCTTTTGCAGAAAGTTGTTGTTGTTCAGCAAAATCAAGAATCATACGAGATACTTGTATGCTGTCTTGCTGTTGTTTTGTTGTTTTTTCTTTGTTTCTGGTTATACTTTGAGGATTAGATACATAGCAATAACAGGCGCCATTGATCGTTAAAATTTTGGAGCTGAAAAAATAAGCTTGTATTGTAAACAGATTATCTTCCCAATAAACGCCTTGCGGAAAGGTTAAACGGTTTTTACGAATGAATTCTGTTTTGTAAATTTTGTTCCAACATGAGCCATGCTCCAGACTTTCAATTTTATCGGTAAAAGAAGAATAAATTTTTCTCTTATTCTTTTTGCAACGTTCCCTTGCCCCTTTAATGTATTTAATATTGGTTGCAATAATATCGGCATTATTTGCTTTTATGGCGTCATATAAATCAGATAAAAAGTTTGGCTCAATATAATCATCCGAATCAACAAAACATATATAATCTCCGGAAGCTTTTTGAAGGCCGTTATTGCGAGTAACCGAGAGGCCTTGATTCTTTTGTGAGAAAATCTTGATTCTGGAATCTTTTTTTGCATATTCTTCTAAAATTTTGAGAGAATTGTCCGTCGAGCCATCGTTGATGCATATGGCTTCAAAATTTTGATATTTCTGCGCTAAAACAGAATCTAAACATCTACCTAAATATTTTTCCACATTGTAAACTGGAATGATAATTGATATAGCCGGCTTATTCATTTTCTTTAATCTTTCATGGAAAGGAGTTGACTCTGTAAATAAGATTTAATTAATTTTCTTTTTTGAGCTGGCCTTATCAGCATACAAAATACTTTGATGTATTTTTTCATAAACCAATTTGCAAAAGAAAATGGTTCTTTTTTACATTTTATCTGGGAAAAAATTTTATCATTTATCTGTTTGTTCCCTTTTGCTAACAAATAAGCATCTGTTGCCTTAGGAATTGTTATATCAGCTGAAATTTTTCTGATGTTTGTTTCTAATACCTCTGTTTTTATAATCTTTTTTAGAGAAGTATCATTTTCAATAATTAATAAATAAATTTCCGTTCTAGGAAAAACTTTGCATAAGGTTTTATAACCTTGTAATATTTTTTCTGATGATAAATGTTCATTTTTTGATCGCCAAACAAACAAAACATTTTGTGCTGATTGAATGTTTTTATAGAATCTTTGAATACGACGATTATATTTTTCTTTAACCATCTGGAAAGAAATATCAAAGCTAACTCCACTAATAAAATCATGTAAGAACTGTGTCCCATACAGATTATCTTCATAGTAATCGCATTCACTATCTTGTAAAATGGCGGATGGATCTTTTTCAATATATTTTAAGTTTTCTTTGACAAGAAAATCTTTAAAATGATTTTCGATTAGCTTGATTCTGTTTTCGAAAGAAATTTTAAACAGCCAATCAAATGGGTATGATGCGTAACGTAATTTAAACTCTTTTAAATAAGCTGCACATCCACAATCGGATCCTAATGATAAAACAAGATCAAATTTTTTATCTAAAATATATCCTGTGTTTTGGTTTTCCGCATAAAAAGTGTTTAATACTTCTTTACGAATTTTAATCGTGGCATTTTTCATTTTTTGGTTATTTTTTTTAGACTCATTTGTTTCATGATCTCGGTATCTGAATAAAATTTCTGGAACATTATGAAAACTTGTCTTTCCTACCAAACGACACCACAATGCATAATCCTCAGATGGAGAAAATTCGCCTTCATATTTTAGATGATTTTCAACAAGCACAGATTTTCTAATCATTGCGGCAGGGTGCAACAACGGACATGAATTTTTCAGAGCCTTGACAATCTGCTTATTTTTTTCGGGCTTTTTTTTGATTTTAATATTAGGAAAACGTTCATACCAACAACTCACTACCCCACATTCCGGATGTGTGTCAAGATATGCCACTTGTTTTTCAAAACGCGTCGGCAAGGAAATGTCATCATGGTCCATAACCGCAATATATTCACCGGTTGCTGTGTCCAAAAGCCGATTTCTGGCGCCGGATATGCCTAAGTTCTTTTCATTGCGAAAATATTTAATCCTATTGTCATTATAAGATTTTATTATTTTTTCGCATTCTTTATCTTCCGGACAATCATCAACAATCAAAAATTCAAAATCTGTAAATGTTTGATTAAGAATAGATTCAATACATTCTCTTAAATATTCCGGCTTGGTCTTATAGACAGCGAGACAAACAGAAACTTTTGGCATCTATTTTTCTCCTCGACTGAAAGAAATTCCGCGTCTTTTGGCAAAAGCATAGATAGATGATCGATTAATACCTAATTGTCTGGCTATTTCTGACTTCGAAATACCATCATCAAGCATTTGCAAAATTCTTTCTGAATTATTTTCTAATTTTGATTTGACTTTTGCACCGAATGGACGACCAAGTTTTTTGCCTTCTTTTTTACGTTGGCTTAAAACCTTTCTTGTGGATTGTGAAATTAAATGACTGCGAATATCAATAGCAACATCCATCCCTTTGAAAAAATCTTTAGTTAAGTTAGAATTATCAAACCTATAACCATCATCAATAGAAAAAAGTTTCAGATTCCTTTCCTGACAAAACTGAAGATTTTCTTTGATATCTTGTAAATAAGGACCGATATTGCTGATTTTATTAATAAGGATACCTTCACAATCGGCTTGAATAATGCTTTTAACATTTTCAAAATTATCGCTAGAGTGGACACATCCAATTATAAAGCCATTCTCTTTTGCAAAAGCGTTAAGGCTTTGATATTGATCAGCATAGTCTGCTTGATCTTGATTATGTGGTATGTATCCAACAAACATTCGGTGCAATCTTCAAAAATCAGC
>CASFJL010000008.1 GCA_949295005.1 uncultured Pseudomonadota bacterium
ATTCCTATTTTCATGTGCTTCTCCTTTTCTGGAGAATATTTTAGTGTAACATTTTAACTTTGGCGAATCTGTAACATTTTAACTTTGCTATGACAAGATAAAAAAAAGACTTGCCAAAAGCAAAATTATTATATAAAACGACAAACAGTTCATAAAGCCAATTTTATTAGTTGATTTAAAAGACTAAATAGTATAATAATGGCTTTGAAAGTGTAATAACTAGAATAAAGAGTATAAGAAAATGGCTACACCAAAGAAGAAAACAACCCCATCACGTCGCAATATGCGTCGTTCTCATGATGCATTGAAGGCAAATTCCTATATGGAATGCCCAAATTGCGGAGAATTGAAAAGACCGCACAGCGTATGCCCGTCTTGCGGACAATATGATGGTCGTGAAGTTGTTGCAAAAAAAACAGCTTCTGAAGAATAATTAAAAACACAAACAGACAATTAATTTGTCAAAGATTATATGGAGCAGGTTTTGTCAAGTAATCTGGTCATATCAATAGACGCAATGGGGGGAGATAATTCCCCCAGAGTCGTTATAGAGGGGCTTGCACTCGCGGTAAAAAAAAATCCGGATGTAAGGTTTTTGTTATTCGGAGATGAAGAAAAAGTATCTCCGATTTTAGCAGAATTTCCAATATTAAAAGAAAAGTGTGAGCTTCGTCATTCAACAGAGATGGTACATAATGAAGATAAACCATCGCAAGTGATTCGCAATAAAAATACCAGTATGTATATGGCAATAGATGCCGTTCGCAAAGGGGAGGCGCAAGCAGTTGTATCTGCAGGCAACACCGGAGCATTGATGGCAATATCCAAAATTGTATTACGCACCATTACCAAAATACATCGTCCGGCAATTGTGAGTATAATGCCGCACAGAACAGGTAAGTATGTAATGCTGGATTTAGGAGCCAATACAGAGTGTGATGCCATAAATTTGGCAGAATTTGCACTAATGGGAGATATATTGGCACGTCATGCCTTAAATATAGAAAAACCCAGAGTTGCTTTGCTCAACATTGGAGCAGAGGAGATGAAAGGCAAAGAAGAAATTAAGCAGGCAGCCAAAATTATCAAACATTCTCACATGAATATAGATTTTATCGGCTATATAGAGCCGCATGAAATGTCTAATGGTATTGCAGATGTTGTTGTGGCGGATGGTTTTACCGGAAACATCGCTCTAAAATCGGTTGAAGGCACGGCCAAGTTAGTTGTTCGTTTGTTGAAAGATGCAATAAAAGGTTCGTTTTTGGCCAAGTTAGGTATTCCCTTTATGTTAGGTGTAATGCTCAAGGTCAAAAAAACGATGGATCCGCGTTTATACAACGGGGCAATGTTAGTAGGGCTGAATGGTTTAACAGTTAAGAGTCATGGAGGCACAGATGCTTTGGGCTTTTCCGTGGCAGTTGGCAATGCAGCAAGACTTGTCAGACAAGATTTTGTAGCAACCATAAAGTCAGAAGTTGAAAAAGTTGATTTAGACGAATTATCACAGGAAGTATTTTATGACATGTATTAGATCTGAAATTATCGGCCATGGGCATTATTTGCCGGCCAAAGAATTAACCAATGATGATTTGGCAAAAATAGTTGATACCAATGATGAGTGGATTAGTACGCGTACGGGTATTAAAAGTCGTCATGTTGCAGAAAAAGATGAATACACATCTGATTTAGCTCTCAAAGCAGCAGAAATGGCTATTAAAACAGCCGGAATTAAGGCTGAAGAAATAGATGCCATTGTTTTAGCCACCGTAACACCTGATAACACCACTCCGGCAACATCAGCAAAAATCGCCGGCAAGTTAGGAATGCGTGTTGGTGCAGCCGCCATGGATATTTCTGCGGCATGTTCAGGTTTTGTATATGCATTGACAATGGCAGATAATATGATTCGTTTAGGTCAAATGAAGACTGTTTTGGTTGTCAGTGCAGAAACATTATCAAAAATCACAGATTGGACAGACAGAAATACCTGTGTTTTGTTTGGAGACGGAGCCGGAGCGGTAGTATTACGCGCAAAAGAAGGTAATGGTACTTCAGAAGACACTGGTATTTTGGCAACAAAAATTTATGCAGACGGCACACAATATGAAAATTTGTTGTGCAACGGAGGTGTTTCAACCACTCAGACTTCGGGTTATATTTGGATGAATGGTAAAGAAGTTTTCAAATATGCCATCAACAGCTTATCAGAAGCAGCAGAAGAAGTTATGAAAATGGGCCAAGTAGAAGCCAAAGATATAGATTGGTTGGTTCCGCACCAAGCAAACGTCCGTATTATTTCCGGAGTCGGACAAAAGTTAGGTCTGCCTGAAGAGAAAGTTATTGTAACCATAGATCACCAAGCTAATACATCAGCAGCCACAATTCCGTTAGCTTTATCTGAAAAAATGACAGACGGCACAATTAAAAAAGGTGACTTGGTAGTCTTAAATGCTATGGGTGCCGGATTTACATGGGGTGGAGCTTTGGTTCGCATATAAATATGGATAACTATTGACTAAAGTCTTGCCAGTAAAAAAAATATAAGATATTTGTATGCAGCAATAGAATTAATAAAAGGATATATAAAGATGAAGACAATTACACGTGCAGATGTAGCAGAAACAATATATGAAGAAATCGGATTATCAAGAAAAGATTCTAATGATATTTTAGATATGATTTTGGATGAAATCGTAAATGAATTAAGCAGCGGCAATGATGTAAAATTATCTTCTTTCGGTACATTTTCTTTAAGAGACAAAAAAGCGCGTGCCGGACGCAATCCCAAAACAGGTGTAGAAGCAGAAATTTGCTCTCGTCGTGTGATTTCATTCAAACCATCTCAAACCATGAGAAAAATCATCAACGCTTAATAAAATTTTAGGGGGAACCCCATGGCCGTAAACAAAAGCAAAGCAGCATTCAGAACCATTGCCGAAGTTGCAGAAGAGTTAGGTGTGGCAACGCATGTGCTTCGCTTTTGGGAAACCAAGTTTCCGCAAATAAAACCAATGAAAAGAAACGGTGGTAGAAGATACTATCGTCCAGATGATGTTGAAATTGTTAAGATAATAAAAAATTTTTTATATGACAAAAGATACACAATAGAAGGTGTTCAAAAGGTTTTTAAGGAAAAGGGGCTTAAAAATTTATTAGGAGAAGAAATTCAAAAAGATTTTTTTGAAGAAGTTGTACCAGATTTGAAATTAGATCTTCAAAATAGAGAATTTATCATGAATTTGATTGAAGAACTAAAAGCCAGCAAAGAAGAATTACAACAAGCACTAAATAAAGTAGAGAAAGCTTCTTAAAAGGAGCTTTTTTTATGCAAAAAAGGAGAGAATATGACAGATAAAGAATTTTTGCAAGTAGCTATTGATGAGAGCAAATTATCAATTGAGAGCGGAAGTTCACCTTTTGGAGCAGTGATTGTTAAAGAGGGAAAAATTATTGCCAAAGCGCATAATACAGTAGTGATAGATAACGACCCCACCGCTCATGCAGAAGTCAACTGCATCAGAAAAGCTTGCAAAGAATTAGGTACTTTTGATTTGAATGGATGCGTGCTCTATACATCATGTGAGCCTTGCCCAATGTGTTTAAACTCTGCCAAATGGGCAAATATAACAGAAGTTTATTATGCTGCAACCAGAGATGATGCTGATTCCATTGGTTTTAGGGACAGAGTTTTTTATGATGAAGATATCATAAACCTACATCACATAGACCTAAAAACCGCGCGAGCCGTGATGAATGATTGGTACGCTGATATTAATAAAAAAATATATTAAAAAAACAAAAGCTCTGATGAAAAATCAGAGCTTTTTTGTTGGAAGAATGTTACAAAGAATGTCTGGTAACAGGCATAGCTGCTCTTTCAATTCTTTTACGAATGGCATTTCTTTGTAAACGTCTGCTGATAAAGTTTTTCTTTGTGACAGCTTGTGTTTTTTCAAAGAAGTCATCCCAATTGATTTTGTCCTTATGCTGACTTAAATAGAAAATATGCTTTTCCCACTGTCCTGGTCTGGCATAATATGGATAAATTTCTTCAAAAGAGGCATAATCTTCAACTAATTTTTCTGCATGCCGGTAAAGTTGAGCCGCTTTATCCTTAAATTCACCTAAAGAATAGTCTTCAACATTTCCTCTAATATCGGTTCTTTCCATCAATCCAAAAAGGATTTTCAAGGCATGATTACGAGTCATATCAAATTTTAGGCTTTCTTCCAATCCTATCAGAATGAAGTTAAAACAGCCTTCTGTCATAACATGTTTTTCATCCCAATAAGAAGAATATTCCCAATATTTTTTAGGCAAAGGTTCCGGCCAAGGTGTGGCATCATGCAAAACAGCACCGCAAGAAAGGCGTTGTAATCCGATTTCAAATAAAATTGGCGCCAAAGTTTGATCCTTGCACAAAATATCGTAGGCATTTATTGCCAAAAAGTTCATGAACATATCATGAATTTTGTATCGGCATTGGATTTTGTTGTGAGGTCCTGCCATTTTTGGGAGAACAACAGTGTCAACAATTTCTTGCCAAGATTTTGAAGAAAGATTTTTTGCGCCTGTTACATTCTCAATGTAAGCAATAATTTTTTCCATAACTTAAAATAATAAAGTGAAACATAAATATATTTAACTCAAAAAATTTATACTTCTTTTTTATATATTTTCAAGATTTTTTTTAAGAAGGGCATCTTGCCAAAGGGAGAATTTTTTATCAACAGAGAGAGTGGCATTGGCAGGGCTTGTGGAGGGGAGAATAAAATACGGATATTTTTCTAAAAGATTTGGATGAAATTTTTTGAAGATTTGAAAAGATTTTTTCCCGTTAAAAATCAAGTGAGAAATGTGAGGATGCGTTTTGAGTAAAGTTTCAAAATCATTCGGAATCATATTTTTGATATTGCTGTCCAAACTTCCCTGACGCTCACAAAATTTGAGATTATCCCAAAGCGCAAGATGGTTCTTGAGAATGCAAGCCTTCTTCTCGGCAAAATCAGAAAAATCTGAGCCATTGTTAAAAAGAGTGGCAATAATTTTCCAGAACGCATTACGCGGATGAGCATAATACTCTTTCCTATCCAAAGATTTCACGCTCGGCATTGTTCCGATAATCAAAATTTGCGCGTTATCATCAATGAGCGGCGGAAAGCATTGTAGCATAAAATTTAGTCCTTTTGAGTTTTATATTGTGAAAAACCGCCAGCATAACTAAACACATTGTCAAAACCGTTTTGGCGCAAAATGCAAGAAGCCAGATAACTGTTATAACCAATCATGCAATGCAAAAGAATAGGTTTATCGTGCGGCAGTTCTCCGAGGTGAGTCCTCAGTTGAGCAAGAGGAATGTTTACTGCATTAGGCAAATGTCCGGCTTGGTGCATGGCCGGAGAGCGCACGTCGATAATGAACATATCCTGAAAATCAGTACCAAAATAAGGTTTAAGACGATTTTCTTCCACATTTTGAATGGCCATACCAATGAGGTTAATCGGGTCTTTGGCGGAAGAATAGGGCGGGGCATAGCAAAGCTCGGCATCACGCAAATCTTTGTAAGTGCCACCGAGGCGCATAATGGTTGCGATAATATCGATTCTCTTATCCACGCCTTCCGTGCCGATAGCTTGAGCGCCGAGAATTTTCCCTTCAGCATTATAAAGAACTTTCAAAGCCAAAGGTGTAGAATTTGGATAATATCCGGCATGAGATTTTCCCCAAATCAACATCTTTTTGTAGGCAATATTTTTCTTTTTGAGCTGTCTTTCATTATTACCGGTAAAAGCAGCAGTGAGATTAAATACTTTGACTACACCAGAACCCTGCGTTCCGGTATAAGGATAAGCAGAACCGCAAATATGGTCGGCGATAAGGCGACCTTGGCGGTTAGCCGGACCTGCAAGAGCAATTGTTGTTTCTGAGCCGTCAATAAAGTCTTTGACTGCAACATTATCACCACAAGCATAAATATCGGCAAAATTGGTCTGCATAAACTCATTGATACGAATAGCATCCGTGGCAAGAGTTTCAATACCGGCATCGGCGGCAATTTTAGTTTCCGGACGAACGCCGAGCGCCAAAATGAGCATATCAGAGGCAATTTCTTCATTGGAAGAAAGGATAAGCTTATTGCTTTTAATTTCTTGAACACTCTGATTGAGATAAAGATTGATACCTTTGTCTTTGAGTTCTTTGTGAATCATGCCGACCATATCTTCATCAAGCGGTGCAAGAACTTGCGGCGCTAACTCAATCAAGTTGACTTTTAATCCGGCTTCAATGAGATTCTCAGCCATTTCCACGCCGATAAAACCACCGCCGATAACGCTTGCGGTTTTAGGCTGATGTTCGCTGATATATTTTTTAACCGCGTCGGCATCAAAAAGATGACGAATGGTAAAATGCGGCATATTCTCTAAGCTATTGAGCGGCGGAACAAAAGGTTTGCCACCGGTAGCCAGCACCAATTTATCATAAGCAATTTCTTCGCCGTTGAGCGTTGTAACCGTTTTAGCTTGAGGATTGATTTTGGTAACTTCACTGTTGAGTTTCACGCGGATGTTAAAAACATTTTCAAAATGTTCGGGAGAAGAAACCATCAAGTCGTCACGGTCAGCAATCACATTTCCGCAATAGTAGGGAAGGCCGCAGTTAGCGATAGAAATTTCGTTTGTTTTTTCTAAAATGATAATTTCGGCTTGTTCGTTCAAACGTCTTAAACGAGCAGCACAACTAGCGCCGCCGGCACCACCGCCGATAATAACAACTTTCATCTTCTTCTCCTTGTTTAAAGTTCATTTATAGATAGCGTAAACAAAAAAAGAAGATTGTCAATACAACTCAAAGTCTATGCAACGGATATTTGTTATCTGGATTGATGAAGATTCTGAGCATATTTGAGCGTGCTGATATCAATAGATTTTTGCTGCGGTTTAAGAGGCGCGAGTTTGTTTTGTTGAGCCCTTAACATTGCTTTATCTCTGACAATTTGCAAATAAGCTAAATTTGAGATAGATTTGAGTTCAGAATCATTAATGCTAAGCTGAGCATTTTGAAAAGCTTGAGAGGAAATATCTCGAATAGTTTCTACGGAAAGATTATCCATTTTAAGACGCGATTGAAGAGTTTGCATTTCTGCTGCAGAAAGAGAAAAATCTTTGACTGAATTAGCCATCAAAGAAACAAGTTTGTCTTGCATAAGTTTTTCTTTTTGTATGGTAATTTGTGCAGAAATTCCTTTTGGTGTAAAATCAGCAATATAAGCGTGAGGTTCTTCTTTTTGCAAGCCCTTGCACATTTTAAGCTTAAAAAATTCTTTTGCAATTTTAGCTTCTTCAGGATTTCTGCTTGGATAAGTCACTTCAAAAGAAGATACTTTATAATCATCAATATCCATTTGCGAAGAAAGACTTTGGTGAGCCTGTTTATCTGTCAGATTTTCAAAAGGATTATATTTTTGTGCTTGTGAAATTTGAGTGAGTGTGGATTTTTGTACTAATTGTAAAAATTCTTCTTTGGGCATATTTCCCGAAGCTATAAAAGTCATATTATCCGCACCGCAAATATGCTTGGCATAAGCTCTAATATCTTCGGTTTTCAAATCCTTGGTATAATTAATTTGGTCATTAAACCATTCTTTGATAGTGGTGTTTTTATGTTGCTCCACATATTCGGGTTTGAGTAAGGTTAAATTTTTATCAGGTATAGTATATAAATCTTCTTTACTTCCGAGATAAGCCGATAAAAAAGCCGGATTTCCGTTTTGCCTTGCATTGCACCATTCTTCAAAAATAACTTCTCTTTCGCCTTCCAAATTGGGCATATGCCAATTTGAAAAGATATCGCCGTAGCAATTTAATGTTTCTTCAAGTTTTGAAGATTGTCCTAAGCTTTTTCCAAAGCGAATATTATCATAAGAGGTAATACAATCTTGCGGGCGAACATTGTCTTGTTGGTATTGCGCTGCTTTTTGTTCATCGGCAAGTCGGATACTGTGTTCAATAATGTGGTTTGTAGCAAAAATAACCTCTTTATTCTCTTCTTTAGCCTTGCTTCCAACAAATAATTCCAAAGAGAAACCTTCTGCTTGCGGATTTTCTTCGTAAAAGACCTTTAGTCCGTTTGGTAAAATTAAATCTGGAGTCTTTTCTTCTGCCATAGCTTATCTCCCATTGATTTTAACATATCATAAAATCAGTGGTGAGTAAAGTTTAGTCTTCAAAAAGTTTCTTTTTTTCTTCGAGAAGTTTGGGATTGCGCTCAAAAACATTAAGGTCGCCGTGTTGGGCAGCATCTTCATAATATTTGATTTTGAAGTTGATTTTTTCCAAATGTTTTTCCCATTTGGCTTTTTGCTCTTCCACACGTTTTTTTTGTTCAATAAACATATTAAGACGCTGCGGAATGGTTGCATCACCTTCCATGCACCAGTCAATATATTGCTTGATTTGTTTTAAGGGGAGCCCCGTACCTTTAAGGCATTCAATAATCTTCAACCATTCAATGTCAGATTCGGTAAAGGCGCGCAAGCCGGAAGAAGTTTTTTTCACAAAAGGAAGCAAACCTTCTTTATCATAAAAACGTAAGGTATGTGCGGTCAAACCAACCATTTTGGCAGCTTCGCCTATTGAGTAACTCATTTTTAATCTCCTTAAAGTTATCCTCAAGATAGAAAAAAATAAAATGAATGTCAACAAAATGCTTGACTTAGAGTTAACTCTAAAGATTAAGCTCTATGACAGAAAGATTCGTTAACCTCAACTAAAAAAGGAGAAAACAAAATGAGTTTTGAATTTTATTTGCCCACACGCATTCTGTTTGGCGCCGGAGAATTAAACAATCTGCATAAACAAAACTTGGGCGGCAAAAAGGCTTTGTTGGTTATTTCCAATGGTAAATCAGCCAAAGCTAACGGCTATTTGGATAGAGTTGAAGAACAGTTGAAAAAAGCCGGTTTGGAATTTGTTTTGTTTAATGAGGTTGAGCCTAATCCGTTGAAGTCAACCGTAATGAGAGGTGCAGAAGCCGCCAGAAAGAACAATTGTGATGTGGTTGTTGCTTTAGGCGGCGGAAGTGTGATGGATGCTTCCAAAGCCATTGCCGCTATGGCCACCAATGATGGCGACTTGTGGGATTATATCCAATTTGGTAAAGGTAAGAAAAAAGCTTTGCAACACAAACCTTTACCTTTGGTAACCATTACCACCACCGCCGGCACGGGTTCGGAAGCAGATGCCGGTGCCGTTATCACCAATCCTGAGACCAACGAAAAAACAGCTTTCTTTTCTGAATATTCATTCCCGATTGTTTCTATTGTCGATCCTGAGTTGATGACCACAGTTCCGCCACGCATGACCGCTTATCAAGGTTTTGATGCTTTGTTCCATAGTGTTGAGTGCTACATCTCCAATAAAGCCAGCCTGATGACAGATATGTTGGCTTTGAGCGTGATTGAAAATGTTGGTCGCAATTTAGCAGAAACAGTTAGAAACGGTAAGAATGTTGAAGCCAGAGAAAAAGTTGCTTACGGCAACACCATGTCAGGTTTTGTTATGACCGTTGGTTCTTGCACCAGTGAACACTCTTTGGAACATGCTTTGTCGGCATATCATCAAGAACTTCCGCACGGTGCCGGTTTGATTATGATTAGTAAGGCTTATTACACCCACTTCATCAATCAACATGTTTGCGATGACAGATTTGTAAAAATGGCTAAAGCGCTTGGTATGGAAAATGCCAAAGAGCCGATGGACTTCATCAAAGCTCTTGTAAAATTGCAAGAAGATTGCGGTGTGGCCGATTTAAAAATGTCTGAATATGGCATTAAGCCCGAAGAATTTTCAGGTATGGCAGAAAATGCTTTAGATTGCATGGGCTTCTTGTTTGCTTGCGACCGTATAAAATTGAGCAAAGAAGATTGCGTCGCCATTTATCAGGCTTCTTACAAATAAGGAAAAGACAATGAAAAAACTTTTGATGTTGGCAAGCATAAGTCTGCTGATAGGGACGACTATATCTAAGGCACAAGAAATGAAAAAAAGTGAAGTTGATACAATTTTCAAACAAGGAGAAATCAATCCTTATTCTGAATTTTTCACCGGACAAACCTATTTGAATATGTTGAGCGTGAAAGATGATATTTGGAACGCACCGGTTGGAAACGTGACTTTTGAACCGGGCGCCAGAACCAACTGGCACAAACACAGCGGCGGACAAATTCTGCTTGTAACCGGAGGTGAGGGTAGATATCAGGAACGCGGCAAAGAAATTCAAATTTTGCATAAAGGCGATGTTGTTCGCATTCCGCCGGAAGTCGAGCATTGGCACGGCGCTGCTCCAGATAGTTGGTTTGTTCACATTTCTATAGAAAGTAACGGGGCAAATAACAAGTCCACTTGGTTGGAGCCTGTAAGCGATGCCGAGTATAAATAAAAAAATTTGTTTGACGGCGGCAGTGGTTATCATTGCCGCTGCCTCAACAGCCTATTGGATGAGAGGAAACCAAATGACGGATATTAATAAAACAGACCCAGAGTTTGCGGCACTGTGGCAAAACTTTGTTAAAAATGATGTCGAACCGCATGGCAAGTTAGATAAAAATATGCGTACGGCAGTTAAAATGGCTGCTCACATCGGCGCCGGTGGTAAAGAAAATTATCGCAACGTGATAAGAGAGGCGTTAGCACAAGGTGTTGACCCGATTGTGATAAAAGAAACTTTATACCAAACAGTGCCTTATGCCGGCTTTGCCAAAGTATATGACTTTGTGCTTGTAACTAATGAAGAACTGCAAAAGGCTGGTGTAAAGTTGCCGTTAGAAGGACAATCAAACACCACGGTAGAGAACAGATTACAAAAAGGCTTGGATACGCAAAGAGAAATTTTTGGCAAAGAGAATATTGATTCTATGCGTGCCAATGCGCCGGAAGAGTTGAAGCATATTCAAGATTATCTTTCCGCTAACTGCTTTGGCGATTATTATACCAGAAGCGGTTTAGATATTAAACAACGTGAATTGATTACCTTTAGTGTTTTGGTGGCTATGGGTGGCGTGGAACCGCAAGCCAAGGCGCATGCCGGCGCCAATAAGAATGTCGGTAACGATAAGCAAACGTTGCTTGATGCCGTAACCGAGATGTTGCCATATATCGGTTATCCGCGAAGCTTGAATGCTATTACAATAATCAATGAAATATATAAGGGAGAATAAGATGAAACTGATGGGACTATTAGCCATGATTGGGAGTATATTTGTTGCCGGTAATGTTTCGGCGCAAGTCATTAAACCGCAAGATAAGGTCTTGGTGGCATATTATTCCAAAACCGGAAACACACAAGCGATTGCTGAAAAGATTAAGGAGAATTTGTCTGCAGATATTTTGGTGATAGAGCCTGTTAATGCCTATCCTGAGGATTATCGTCAAACCACCGAACAAGCAAAAAAAGAAGTGCAAGAGAAAATGACACCTGCCATTAAAAATGCCAAGGTAGATTTAAGTAAATATGACGTTGTGTTTGTCGGCTCTCCTTGCTGGTGGGGAACAATTGCTTCTCCGGTGCGCACTTTTTTAACCGAGAATGACTTTAAGGGAAAGACCGTTGTGCCGTTTATGACCCATGGCGGTAGTGGATTAGGGCATAGTGTTTCAGATATTAAGAACATTATTCCCGAAGCCAATGTAACCGGTGCAGAGGCATTCCGCGGTAGTTTTGCTTCAATGGCAGGAAGTAGTGTTAAAGAATGGTTGGAAGGATTAAAAAATGAGTAAAAAAATATTAGTGATTTCATCAAGCTATCGCAAAGGCGGTAATTCTGATACTTTAGCTGACGAATTTATCAAAGGCGCAACAGAAGCCGGAAATAAGGTCGAAAAAATCTTTTTAAGAGATAAGAAGATTAATTTTTGCTTAGGTTGCGGCGTTTGTAATGATACACACAAATGCGTGCAAAAAGATGATATGGCAGAGTTGGTTGATAAAATGGTTGAAGCCGATGTGATTGTTTTGGCAACACCGGTTTATTTCTATGCCATGAACGGTCAAATGAAAACCTTTATTGATAGATGTGTTCCAAGATATACCGAAATCAGCAATAAAGATTTTTATTATATCATCACGGCGGCAGATGGTAGAAAAGCTGCGGTTGAAAAAGTGATTGAAGGTCTGCGCGGTTTCACGCTCGATTGCTTGGATAATGCCAAAGAAAAAGGCATTGTTTATGGTTTGGGCGCATGGCAAAAAGGCGAGATTTTAAGCAAACCTGCCATGAAAGAAGCCTATGAAATGGGCAAAAACGCATAAAACAAAGGAGATAAGATGAAAATGATTTTGAGTGTTATCATTGGCTTGGTTGTTGTGGCAGCCTTGTCTTGGAAAATATATTCTTGTTGCGTTTGGGATAAAACCTTTGCCAAAAGCGATAAGGTAGATGTTAAAAAAGTCAGCTTTCACAACCGCTATGGAATTAAGTTGGTCGGTGATTTATATTTGCCGAAAAATTTAGGCAAAGAGAAAGTTCCGGCAATTGCCGTGTCCGGTCCGTTTGGTGCAGTTAAAGAACAGGCTTCGGGCTTGTATGCCATGAATATGGCAGAAAAAGGCTTTATTGCGCTGGCATTTGACCCGTCATACACCGGCGAAAGCTGCGGCAAACCCAGAAATGTGGCTTCTCCGGACATTAATACCGAAGATTTCAGCGCCGCAGTTGATTATCTGAGCACCTTGCCGGAAGTCAATGCGAACAAAATCGGTATTATCGGCATTTGCGGTTTTGGTGGTTTTGCTTTGAATGCCGCCGCTATGGATACGAGAATTAAAGCAACCGTAACTTCCACCATGTATGACATGAGTAGGGTAAACGCCAATGGTTATTTTGATGCCATGGATGCCAAAGCACGTTACGAGCTAAGAGAACAGCTGAACGCTCAACGCACGCAAGATTATAAAGACGGTACTTATGCCAAAGCTCCCGGCTTGCCGGAAAAATTGAGCGGAAACGAGCCACAATTTGTGCAAGACTATTATGGTTATTATAAGACCAAACGCGGGTTCCACAAACGCTCCATCAACTCAAACGGCAATTGGAATATGACATCTTCTTTGTCCTTTATCAATATGCCGATTTTAAGCTATGCCGGCGAAATTAAAACGCCGGTGCTGATGCTTCATGGCGAAAAAGCACATAGCCGCTATTTTAGTGAAGATGCGTTCAAAAAACTGCAGGGCAAAAATAAAGAGCTGATGATTATCAAAGGAGCAAATCATGTTGATTTGTATGACAATATGGAAAAAATCCCCTTTGATAAGATTGAAAGCTTTTTCAAGCAAAATCTGCAATAAGAAAGAAAAGAGCCTCTCGTTTGAGAGGCTTTTCTTGTTACAATGATACCACCGGCATTAGCCGGTGGAGTTTCATGCTTGATATTTTTTGATGAGCTCAAAAGCGGTGTTCTTGGCATCGGCCATGGCTTCTACCAAAGTTGAACCGCCGGTTTTGCAATCGCCGATATAAATGAGGCGAGGGTCAACTTGCTTTTCATCAGCTTTGGCACCAATAGCGCGGATAATCAAATCAAAATCAGGCAGTTCAACAGAAGTATCTGAAATTGGTTCCCATTTTTCGCCGTTGAAACGATTTTTGTGAACAAACAAAGAATATTTATCGCCGGTTTTGATGATTTTATCAGGACTTGTGCCGGCAGAAACATTAATTTTGCGTTCCAAAATCTCGTGTCTTTCGGCAGGAGTGATTTTCATGTCAGATAAACCGCGACGCACAAACATCTCCACATATACGGCACCTTGTGCTTGCGCCACAATCGCACAATCAGCCGCCACGTTTCCGCCACCGATAACGGCAACATTGCCTGTAGTAACATATTTTTCAGGTTTGGCGAGATATTCAAGATAAGAAACCGCCAGTTCTTCACCTTCAATATTGAGTTTAGCGCAGTTGGGTTCGCCGCCGGCAATCAACACCTCATCAAAACCTTGGTTAAAAAGCTCAGTAGGGTTAGAAACATCTGCTTCAAAAACAACGGAGATAAGCTCGGAATTATTGACAAATTCCCAATCTTTCATAATGGCATCTTGCGGCAAGCGCTCATGTGGAATGAGGTTAAGCGCACCGCCGATTTGAGTGCTACGTTCAAAAATCACGCATTTAAAGCCGTTGCGGGCTAAAAAATAAGCGGCGGCAATGCCTGATGGACCGGCGCCGATGATAGCAATTTTTTTGCCATTGGGAACAACATTTGAATAATCATATTTGAAATTGCGAAATTTTTCCATGAGAGTGGCTTGCACTTTGGTAATGTTGATAGGAAAATCAATCAGACGACGTGTGCAAGCTTTCATACAAAACTTATCGGGGCAAATAAGACCGCAAGTTTGCCCGAACGGATTTTCATCAGAAATCAATTTAGCAGAGAGCTCACCGTTTCCGGCTTTAGCTGCGGCAATAAAAGCCTGTGGGTTACAGTGCACGGGGCAAGCCTTCATGCAGGGCATATTTTTGCAGTTAAGACAACGGTTAAGTTCAGCTTCCAATTGAGGTTTGGAAAGGTAAATTGATTTTTTTTCAGCCATTTTATTATCAAAATTAAAGTTAAATCTGAAAAGAAAAATAACATCAAAAAAAACAGACTTCAACGATAATAAATTTTTATCAGCAAAATAAAGGTTGCTTATAGGCAAAAAAAGTGGTATATTGCAACCATTAATTTGTCATTCTGAACTTGTTTCAGAATCTCTTATTTTAAGGAATATTAGATGCAGCCTTTTCCGAGTAATCCGTTTGTTTTTTTATGGCGCTATGCTATGCGCAATAAAGTATTGTTTTTTTCAATTTGCGCAAGTTGTATTGTTATGGTCGTTTCCGGCAAACTTGCACCTTGGTTCTTTTCCAAAATGGTCGGTTTGTTTGGAGAAAATGTCAAATTTGCCGATATTGCCGATTCGGTATGGTGGCTATTAGCGGCAGTTGTTGGCTCAACTTTGCTTGCCAGATTTATGGCAACATCTCTTAATCTACTCACCGAATTAGTCTTTCGTCCCCGCGTTTTTGAGCAAATGAGTGCCGATTGCTTTCAATATATTAACGGACATTCTTTGAACTATTTTGCAGATAATATGGCAGGAGCTTTAGCCCAAAAAAGCAATGCCTTATCAGATGCTGCCAGTTATTATCAATCTTATTTCTATTATGCATCAGATGTTTTTCGTCTGATTGTGGTTTTTGCAATGCTTGCTCTTGTAAATGTAGCGTTTTCATTTTGTTTTATGGCATTTGTTTTGCTTTCTGTTGCGGTTTTGCTCAAAGTCGGAAAATTATCTATGCAGAGGCGTTCTGAGATGATTGAAGCCAAAAGCAAAGTCTCGGGAGAGATGATAGATGCCCTGCAAAACCACTTTTTTGTCCGTCTTTTTAATGGTTATAAATATGAAGAGAAGCGTTTAAATAATGTTTTAGAGGATGAAACGGATAAGACCAATAAATCGGTTAATTTTGAATTATTTCAGTCAGAAGGAGAAAAACTTTATTTTCACCTTGTTTATCTTTCGTTTGTTCTTTATGCCCTTGTTTTATGGAAAGATAAAAGTATCACTACAGCTGATGTGGTTTTGATTTTCTTTCTGTTGCAAGATGTTTCTTCTGTTATTTCATGGCTCATTCACCGTACGATTATATATAGTTCTTCTTTTGCTGAAATGAAGACTAATTTGATTCCTTTTAGCACCCCGCATGAAATTGAAGATGATAAAAATGCTTTCTCGTTAAAAGTCAAAGATGGAACAATCGAGCTAAAAGATGTGTGTTTTGCCTATAAAGGAAATAAGCCTTTGTTCAATCATTTCAACTTGCAAATTCCGGCCGGACAAAAGATTGGTGTGGTTGGCATGTCAGGCGGCGGAAAATCAACCTTAATCAATTTGTTACAGCGTTTTTATGATGTACAAGGTGGAGAAATTTTAATTGATGGGCAAAATATTAAAGCCGTAACGCAAGAAAGTTTGCACAAACAAATCGGTTATGTTCCGCAAACATCTGCTTTGCTGGAGCGCTCCATTGCCGAAAATATTGCTTACGGTAAGCCAAATGCAAAACAAGAAGAAATTAAACAAGCAGCTAAAGAAGCTTTTGCTGATAAGTTTATTGAAGAACTTCCTAACGGCTATCAAACCATTTTGAATGCGCAAAATCAACTTTCGGGTGGACAAATGCAGCGTTTATCCATTGCAAGGGCTTTGTTGAAAGATGCCCCGATTTTGATTTTAGATGAAGCCACTTCGGCATTGGATAGTGAGTCGGAATTTTACATTCAAAAAGCCATTGAAAATATGCTTAAAGATAAGACTGTGATTGCCGTGGCGCACCGTCTGTCCACTTTAAAAAATATGGATAGAATAATTGTGCTCGAAAAAGGCAAAATTGTGGAAGACGGTAATTTAGATGAGCTATTAAAAAAGAAAGGCAAATTTTGGCAATATTGGAACTTACAAAAACTCAAAGGAGAAAAAAATGAACAATAATTCACTTTGGAGCTTTTTGAAAAAATATTATATGCCGGTAAAATACCGTTTTATGGCAATTTTTGTTTTAGTACCTTTAGTCGCGCTCTGTGGGCAGCTTGCGCCATGGTATGTGAGCGATATTGTCAACATACTTAATACAGGAGATATCAACGCATTAGCTTGGCAAAATTTAATTAATACTTTTATCTTTTTGGCATTAGTATTGGTTGGTGGCAATATTTTTATGATGCTTGCGATGTATTTGATACAACATAAAATCATATCGCCCTTAGGAATCAAGGTCAGAAAAGATTTGTTTGTGGGTGTTTTGGGGCTGCATAAAAATTTCTGGAGCAAAAATTCGGCCGGAGATGTTTATGCTAAAATAGATGGTTCCAGACGCACGACCGCGGCTTGGAGCTCCCTTGGCGATATGTTTATTTTTGCTCATGCGTCACTTTGGTCATTGATTATTACTTTGTGCTTTATTGGTAAAATTTATCTACCGATGGCAATTGTTTATGTAATATCTTCCATTTTACTGTTTATCTTTTTTCACAAGCTTTCCGCTAATACCAGACAAGCTTCCAAACAACAAGAAAATATGAAAAATAAAGTTTTTGGCAAGACAACGAATATGATAAGCAATTATCTGGTCTTAAAGATTTTTGGAAGTTTGAGTAGAGAGTTAAAAAAGCTCGGTAAAGATTATGCACTTGTAGCTAAAACAATGCGTAAAAATGCTTGGCTGAGAAATAAAAATTGCACATTAGTTGATACAGTCGTTGTTCTTTTTGATGCTGCAATGATTATTTATGCCGTTGTTTTGTGGGCAAAAGGTATTATTAATGTGGGCAATGTGGTTTATTTGCTAACTGCTGGACGAACCATGAGTGCTATATTGAGTAGCTTTTCCGCATATTGGATATACTATCGAACAGAGCTTTTTAAGTTGCAAGGAAATTTGAAACTCTTGAATGCCGAGCCGGAGTTTGTGGATGCGCCAAATGCCAAGAAGCTTAAAGTGAAAGCAGGTGAAATTGAGTTTAAGAATTTGACTTTTGCTTATAACCATAAAAAGCCGGCGATTGATAATTTTAGTTTGAAGATAAAGGCAGGTGAAAAAATAGGTGTGGTCGGTATGTCCGGTGGCGGTAAAACCACGTTGCTCCATGTCTTGCAACGCTTAGTTAATACGCCGCAAGGTTCGGTTTATATTGATGGACAAGATGTGGCTTTGGTCACGCAAGAAAGCTTGCACAATGCCGTGTCTTTCATTCCGCAAGATACCACATTGTTTCATAGAAGCTTGGCCGAGAATATGAGTTATGGCAGCTTTAAGGCCACACAAAAAGAAATTGAAGACGCGGCTAAAAAATCTTATATCACTGAGTTTGTGAAAGATTTGCCGCAAGGCTATAAAACCTTGGTCGGAGATAAAGGTGTTAAACTTTCCGGTGGACAAAGACAAAGGGTAGGGATAGCCAGAGCTATTTTGAAAAATAGTAAGATTTTACTGCTTGATGAAGCAACTTCGGCATTGGATAGCAAGTCAGAAAAATTTATTCAATCTTCTTTGCAAAAACTGATAAAAGACAAAACCGTGATTGCCGTGGCGCACCGTTTGTCCACCTTAAAAAATATGGATAAAATCGTGGTCATGGAAGAAGGAAAAATCATCGAGGTCGGCACTCCGAAAGAGCTATTGGATAAACAAGGCAAATTTGCTAAACTCTGGAACCTGCAGGCTTAAGAGAAAAATATGGTTCTGTAAAAAAATAGACAAAATATATTTACATGAGCTTAATTTTTTGATATTATGATGCAAAACATATAAACAAGGAGATTAACAATGCACAAAATTGAATATGATAAGAATAACAAGCCTATAGCCGATAGAAAATATGATGAAAACGGAACCTTGATTGGCGAAGGTATTTATAAAGACGGAGAGTTTATCGGACACAAAAAATATGTAATGCATCAAGGCTATCGTCATGAAATTGAATATGATGCTTTAGACAAACCAGTAGCCGATAGAAAATATGATGAAAACGGAACCTTGATTGGCGAAGGTATCTACAAAGAAGGAGAGTTCGTTGACCATAAGGAATATTCAAAGCCTCAAGATAAAAAATTGTATGACAGCATTAAACTGCAAATGATATTAAATAAGCAAAATTATAGAAGCTAAATAAGATGCTGAATTTTTCTGATATCATTAATTTTAAGTATGAGGCTGAAGAAGTTGATAAAGATATAAGACATCTTTTGAAAACGGGAGAATTTAAGCCTGCTTATGCAGATATGGTCAGAAACTTTTTAGTTCCGGAAATAGCAAATTGCAAACATATGCTTGAAGATAAAAATCATCTTTTAGAAGTACATTTGCAAGGTTCTATGAGTGAAGATGCACTAACTCGAACACCTGAAGAAATTACCCCGATTTTAGATTGGCTTGATTATTCCGCAGATAAGCGACAATTTTGGTATGACTATTATGTCCATCCCAAACATGGGCGCCAAAAAGCTCCGCCGATTTCTGTTTTGCAAAACGGTAATAAAAAAGTCATAATCACACCATTTGGACTTAGTGTAGACGCTTTTTATAGTGTTTATACGGAAATCCATGAGCTTATGCATGGTGTTCAAGGAAAATATTATCCTACTTCCAAAGAAAAGGAAGCTTATAATCAAGAGCATTATGAGCTTTTATATCAAGGAAAATCCAGAGATGAAGCAAACGAGATTCAAAAAGCCAAACATCAGGATTTAAAAAAAGAATTATATTGCGACCGGTGTTTTAAGGAAATGCAGGCTAATTCAGCCGCTACTTGCTATATGATGTTACAAGCAGTTAAAACCGGTGATGAAAATATAATCTCTAGGGTAGAAAAACGCTTATTAAATGAATCAGCCTCAATGTCGGGTGCTTTGATGAATGAAAATTTAGGACTGGCATATTTTGAATATCCGGCAACAAAAAAGATAATTGAAGAAATAAAGCAAGGAAAATGTTCTCATTTGCTTCAATATAAAGGTTTGTTAGATTGGAAAGCTCTTTATAAATATACCAAAGATAAAGTTGATGAAATGGGATATAGCAAAGATGATATGTATGCTTCCCTAGAAACAGCTAAGATATTAAAGAAAATAAAATCCGAACATCCCAAAAACAAAGAAGAATTTTTGTCAGCGGTTTTAACAGAGGCAACACGTTTATCTCATCCTCATAATAAAATATGTACTCAATTTGTTGAAGCTCAACGAGATTTTACTTTTGATAATTCAAAAAATTTGCATCATTTTTATCATCGCATAGGTGTTGAAAGCGAGCGAAAAAGAATGCTTGAAACAGCATCTGAGCAAATGGTGCCGAATATTGAAGAATATAGAAAAATTTACCAACAAAGCGAAAATAGGAAAAATCTAAAAATGATACATATGCAAGAAAATTTTCAAAGGAGATAAAAATGCGCTTATATCATTATGCCCCGAAAGAAAACACGGTTTTGGAAGAGGGGATAAAATCCATTTCCAAAATTGACAGCAATTTGCATTCTTATGTCAAACGTGTGGGCTCGGATAAAAAAGAAGATATTATCAACTGGTTGGAAAAAACTTTTGCGGGGAGAAGCCGCACCATCTCTTGCCTGACCGAGCCGATTGTCTGGCAAGGGCACGATAAAGTATTAAAAGCGCTTGTTGATAGAAGTATATTATATTCTTTTGAGTTGGAAGACTTAATTAATGCAGGCTTAGTTGAAGCTATTTGGTGCAAAGACGGTTCACAAGCAAGTGGGACAAATGAGAATTTTTATCAGGTATCTAAAGATGAAATTGATATAACACCTCTGCCTTGGCACAAATGTGATTCTTCCAAAGGGCTGATATTCGGTGTGATAAAACATTATCTGCTTGTCTTAAAAGATGGTATCATTCCGGCAGAATTTATCAAAGAGGAGGAATCAAATGACTAAGAATGCTTATTGGGAGATAGATAAAGAAAGCTATGCCAATCTTACAAGAAAAGCAAACATCACTTTAGATATTCCAAAGCAAGGTTATAATTGGCAGGCAACAAACTATGTGGCTTCAAAAATGACACAAGCTCAAGAAGATTGCGCTTTTTTTGACACTGCAAAATTTGTATTGTTAGGAACGGAAGATAGAGAAAAAGCAGATGATTATTTAATAGATACTTGTTTGAGTGCAGAAAGAATGATAACGGGAGAAATTGATATAACGCCCAAAGAGGGGGATTATTCATTTTTACCTAATATATTACAAATTGTAGGACAAACCTTAACAAATGAAAAATATCCGCAACAAAGATTAGTTGTGCCGCTGACGATAACTAGTGAGGGTAAAGAGGCTCATGGAGTTGCTTTGTGTATAGATTCCCAAAAAGAAAAAAATCATATTGATATTATGATTTTAGAACAACACGCGCAAAGAGATAATAAAAAAGAAAATTATATAGAAAAATTAGACTATTCTGAAGAAATTAATATAACCCTATCTTATTTGGAAAAGAAATTTAAAGCACTGGGTGCAGAGGTTGATACTTTTCAAAATGATAAACCAATATGCCGAAGACAAGGTGTTTGTGGTATTGTTTCGGCAGAAGTTTGCAAAAGATTATTAGAAGCCGAAAACCCGATGAAAAAAGCCAAATTGGGAACAATCAAAATAAAAGATGAGCAAGTTGATGAATATCATCATCAGAATTTTTTAAATTATCAAAAAGATAACTCTCCAAAAAATATGTTAACCAATAGCAATAAATTTGAAAGATAGATAATGAATTATTTAAGCAAAGAGAATGCTCAAGACCTCAATTTGATAAAAGAGACAATCTCAAAAGCCGGATACAAAGGCGAGGTGAGGGCTTTGGTTGGCGGTTCCAAATCATTTGCCTTTGCGGTTGGCGATGATGTTGCTCGTTTTCCAAAAGCAGAGGTTGTCTGGCAGACCATGCAGAGAGAAAATAAAATCTTGAGCGAGATTTTGCCTTGTATGGGCGATAAATTCAAAAGCAAAATTCATCAAATATCTTTGGTTGAGGGAGAATATCCTTTTTCGGTTGTTAAAAGATTTGTCGGTAAAATTTGCGATAATCGTGATGATGAAGTTAATGCGCTTAAGATTCAAGATTTACCACAAGATAAGCAAGAAAATTTGGCTCAAACTCTGGCTGAGTTCTTTGCCATGATGCACAAAATAGATTATACCAAATTGCATATTCCGCCCACAAATGAAACGATTGATAATTGGGATGTAACTCAAAAAGTTGACTTTGATTATGCCAAAGCAAGATTGGCCTTAAAAAAGGTCAGTACTTTTGATTTGGATGATTATCATTGTGATAATAAAAATGAGGCTTTAGCTTTGTGCCATAATGATTTGAGCGGCAGCAATATGCTGATTAATCCCAAAAATGAAGATATTTTGGTCGGTATCATTGATTTTGCCAATGCTTTTGTTGAGCCCAAATATTTAGACTTTTTTCCGCTCTATAAAATCAATCGCAACTTGGCGGTAGAGGTGATTAAGAGATATAATAAGCTGGTTGTTGATAAAATAGACATCAAGCAAACCGATTTTACCATGCTGGCATATATTGGGTATAACCTAGCCAAATTAGAAAATCCACCCCCATATTTTATGAAGTTATTGAAACTTTTCTACTAAGCAAAAGCAATTTACACTCATTTGCCTTTTTTCTATGGTTCAAATCCCTACATGAATTTTAAAATGAAAAAAAGACAGCTTTAGCTGTCTTTTTTTGAATGGTAGCGAGAGAGGGATTCGAACCCACGACACAAGGATTATGATTCCTCCGCTCTACCGACTGAGCTATCCCGCCATCAAATTCATCTCTTTAATAAACAATCTGTTCCAATTTGTCAATATGAATTTTCAAAAAAAATGAATTTTATTAAAATAGGAATAAATTCCTTGACAATTAAAATTTTTTGTTGTAAACATAAAACATCACTTGGGAAAAGTGTATTTAAAATATAGCCTTGAGTTTTCAAGGCTTTTTTTTGCTCTGTTGTTATCAACAGAGCTTTTTTTTATTTATGGAGAAAATTAATGAGTATCAATCAAAATAGTTCAACCGTTGTGCATTTTATTGCCGATGGAGAGGTAAAGGAATTTAATTTTCCTTTCCGAATATTTGCAAAAGAAGACATTGATGTCTATGTCAATGAAGTTTTGCTTAATCAAGGTTATGAGGTGGAAATAGAAGAAAAAGACGGAGGAAAAGTTATATTCAATCAAGCTCCGGCGATAAATTCAAAAATAACCATCATCAGAAATCTAGAAATTAAAAGAACATCAGACTTTCAGGAAGGAGGAGCTTTTAGGGCTAAGGTAATCAATCATGAATTAGATTATCAGGTGGCATCATTACAACAGCTTGATGAAAAAATTGAAAGAGCGGTAATATATCCTCCTTATGAACAAGAAAGACCAAATTTAACTTTACCATTTCCTTCTGCAGGAAAAGCCTTGGTTTGGAATCAAGAAGCAAATGGGTTAGAAAATTCTACATTGGAGATAAATACCGTATCTCAAGAAATTATGCGTTATGCAAATGAAGCCAAACAATCAGAAAATAATGCAAAGATAAGTGAAATTAATGCAATAGAGAGTGCTTCTAACGCAAAACAATCTGAAACCAATGCAAAATTATCTGAAGAAAAAGCTAAACAATATGCAGATACAGCTGCATTTGGTAATATTGGAGATATTCAATATACCACACGTACAGATGTACCTAATGGAGGAGCATGGTGTGATGGAGAAGAATATACTCAAGCAATGTTTCCTGATATTTATCAGATGCTTGTTGACGGTAAGCTTAATTCAACAGATTACTCAACATTTGATAGCACGGTATCAACAAACGGTGCTTGTGGTTTGTTTGGGTTAGATACAGGTACGCAAAAGTTCAAAGTTCCATTGCTGAAAGATGTCTATATCAAAGCAGGCGACACACCATTAGCGTTTGGAGCAGAAAGCTTGCCTAATATTAAAACAGGGGAGTATGATTTGGGTGGAATATCAGGGGTTAGTAACGCAATTAATGTTACTGAATATAATAAACCAACTAAAAATGCTGGTGTGTTAAGAGATTTAGGCTATGGACAAGCCGGCGTTATACCCACTGTAAATCCAGAAACAACTGTTAAATATTTGAGTATAGATGCCTCAAAAGCTTATTCCGCATATCAAGACAATGCAAAAGTAAACCCAGACCACGTTGTATATAAAGCCTACGTTATTCTTTATGCAAGTGCTGTGGAGCCAAGTGTTGCAGAAGCTTCTGAGTTTATTAATGCCGTAACAGATGTTAGAGATTCTTTGAAAAACAAAGCTAATTTAGATTTTAGCAATGTTGCATCTTCTGCTAAACAAGAAGCGATTAGTTGGGGAATTCCTGATTATTCCAGAGAACAGTCATTATCACAAGGTTTGTTTGTACCTCCTGCTAACGGTGTTGTGGAAATATATGGGGGGTATAAAGCAAATCTAGGTTTCCAAATGACAAGAGATACATCAGGTGATAACTCAAAAGCAATATTAAGAGGAGCTCAATCTGGGGCAACCGAAGTTTATAACGGAGGACAAGCTATTGTTGAAAAAGGAAAAGCTTATTATTTTACAGGAACATTTGAACATTTGGAAAGAGCCGCTTTTATTCCATTTAAAGGAGAAAACTAATGAGAAAATTAGCTAAAAAAATAAATAATTTGGGAGAAGTAATAGTTGCATTATCTGATAATCCGGATGAGGCTTATTTTGAATCCATTGGTTTTACAGAACAAGATGTCGAAAAAGCCTATAATAACCGTTGGTATTTGAAAGAGTTTTTACCTCAAAAACCTTTAGCTGAGTTGAAATCAGAAAAGCGTGTAGAGATAAACAAGGCTCGTGACGAGGCTGAACAAGGAGGCTTTGAGTATATGGGCAAGGTGTTTGATTCAGATCCGATATCTTGTCAGCGTATTTCTTGTGCAGCGCAAGCAATGCAAATGAGTGCCATGACAGAAGAAACCCCAACCATTGTCTGGACATGTAAAGATAATACCACCATAGAGCTCAACGCGCAAGAGCTTATGGAGTTGGTTGTAGCATTGGCAGAATGGTCTAATACTTGTCATGAAAAAGCCACTGCGTTAAAAAAACAGATAGAGGCTTGCCAAACACCAGAGGAGTTGGAACCAATAAAATGGTAATTTTTTTTGCTGTTGAATATTAGGTTGTAATGTTTGACTAAGAATTTTTAACATATTACTAATAAATTATTGTGTTTTATCAAGCAAAGAAAGTTTTTTAAGATGAAGACGTTATATAAAAAGAGTTTTGGCATATTTTTGCTAACACATTTTGTTGTGTGGACATTGGTTCCTTTTTTAAGAAAGAGCATGCCTCTAGATACGGTGGAAGCAATCACTTGGGGCAGATATTGTGATTGGGGGACCAATAAGCATCCCTCACTTTCAGGTTTTCCGGCAGATTGGTTTTATAATTTGTTTGGAAATTATGGGCCATATATTCTTAACCAAGTTTTGGTTTTAATTGGTTTTATTTATATATACAAACTTGCCAAATGCTTCTTAAACGAGAACAAAGCCGTTTTGGCGGTTATGTTGCTTGAAGGTGTTATCTATTATGGATTCAGTGCTCAAGAATATAATGTCAATGTTGTTTCTTTGGCTTTGTGGCCGTTAACCGCATATTATTTTTATATTGCGCTGGAAAGCAATAAATTAAGTGCATGGGTTTTAACGGGTTTGTTTGCCGGTTTGAATATTTTCAATAAATATGTCGGTGGCATAGAGTTAATCTGTATGGCATTGTATTTATTCTTCACTCAAAGTGGCAGAGCCCAATTTAAAAAAGTTGGTCCTTATATCACATTTTTAATCTTTTTAGGTGTTATTGCACCGCATATATGGTGGCTCTATGAGCATGATTTTTATTCTTTTGAATATTTGATGGGGAGAGCTAATAACGGAGCTGCATCATTAGGCGCAAAAATTTGGGCACATATTTTTTATCCGATAAAATTTTTAGGTTCTCAAGTTTTATTTTCGTTAATGACATTAATTTTATTTGCTTTGGCTTATAAAAAGTCTGAAAAAGAAGAAAATTATTTAACCTTGGATAAAAAGCAATTTTTATTTTATATGGGAATAATGCCTGTATTTTTGTTTGCTTCCGTAGCCCTAATTTCCGGCAGCAAGTTAAAAAGTATGTGGGGCTTCCCAACAATGTATATGCTCGGAATAATTTTGTTCTGCTATTATCCGTTTAAGTTAAGCGATTCTCTTTTCAAAAAGATGAGAAAATCTGTTTACATAGCAATGGGGTTGTTTGCAGTTGCTGCAACTTCGGTGATTTTGTTTAATAAGAGTGAAAAAATTAATTTTCCATATGAAAAATTTGCCGAAGATATGACATATGCTTGGTCATTACATACCAAAGCGCCTTTAGAATATGCCGGAGGAGAGATTTGGTATATTGCCAATTTATCTATATACGCGCCGTCTCATCCCAAGCCTGTTGCCGGTATGAGACCTGAGCATAGCCCGTGGTTTGATGCCAATGATATAATGCAAAAAGGTGCGCTGGTAATATTCCCTAATAAAAATTCATATTTGCAGGTAAAAGAAAAATATAAAAATATGAGCGAACCGAGTGAATATAAGCTTGAATTTAAAAACCGAATTGGTAAGCTAAAGAACAAAGTAATATATTATGGGTTTTTAAAGCCACAAGTTGAGGTGAAAGATGAATAAAAAATCTGTAAGCATCGTTGTTTCTGCATATAATGAAGAAGGTAATGTTGAGGCTTTGTATAAAGAAGTCAAAAAAGTCTTAAAAGATGTAGATATAAAAGATGTTGAGCTTATTTATGTTGATGACGGTAGCTCAGATAACACACACAAAAAGTGCCAAGCTTTGCAAAAGAAAGATAAAATGGTCAAAATCGTTCATTTGAAGCGCAATTTTGGCCATGAGATTGCCATGACAGCCGGTATGGATTATGCCAAAGGTGATGCTGTAATCTTCATGGATGCAGATTTGCAACATCCGCCGGTTTATATCAAAGAGATGATTGAGGCTTGGCAACAAGGATATGATATTGTCTTGACCAAACGTGTAGATAATGTGGCAACTTCGGCATTTTATAAATTTTGTGCCAAAAGTTTTTATAAAATTCTTAATTTGTTGTCCGATACCAAAATTCCGGAAAAAACACCTGATTTTCGCTTGATAGATAGAAAATATATAGATTTTTTGAAGAACTTTAATGAGCAAGACAGATTATTCAGAGGATTATTGAGTTGGATAATGCCTAATGATAAGGTAAAGGTCATTGATTTTGTAGCCCCGCAAAGATTAAGCGGAGAGTCAAAATACAATTTTCGCAAGAGTTTACAGTTAGCAATTAATTCAATAATTCAATTTTCTGTCAAACCGCTCAGATTTTCCACATATTTGGGAGTAATAACGGCATTTATTGCCGGAATGTTGGGGCTATGGGTTATTGGAGAACATTTTATAATGCATAAGCCCACCCCAGGTTATGCAACCATAATGGTTACAATGATTTTCTTAGGTTCTGTTCAATTGATTGTTTTGGGCATAATCGGAGAATATATTGGCAAAATCCATATGGAGGTAAAAAAACGCCCGTTGTATATGGCAGATTATGAAACACAAGAAGAAGTCAAGAAAGTAATAAGAAATGGTGGAAAGAAAGATATTTAACGCAGATGATTTTGGTATGACTTTAGGGGTAAATCGCGCCATTGCAAAAGCATATCATGAAGGCATTTTAAACAGCACCAGCATCATGATAAATTTGGATTGTGTTGATGATGCTTTAGAATTAAAGAAAGATATGCCTGATTTAGACGTTGGTTTGCACTTGAACTTAACCAATCAATATGCTGTTTCTGTGCCGGAAAATATTCCGCTTTTGGTGGATGAAAAGGGCAAATTTAAGCATGGTTTTGTAAATTTGCTTTTATTATCTTTTTTGCATCCAAAAGAATTAGCACGTCAAGTGGAGCTTGAAACCAGAGCTCAGCTTGATAAGGCTGTTAAGTTAGGCATAAAACTTTCACATATAGATAGTCACCGCCATATTCACCATATTCCGCTGATTTTCAAAGTGGTAAAAAAATTGGCAGAAGAATATCATATTCCAAGAATAAGAGTGGTTAATGAAAACATTTTCAATACGTTAAAATACAATGATGACAAAAGTTATCTGCATGACGGCGGATTAATAAAATATTTGGTTTTGCGGAGCTTAGCTTTTTGGAACAATTACCCGACAGATACATATTTTTATAGCATTTTATATACTTGCAAGTTATCAAAACAAAGATTTAAAAATTTAGAAATTCCAAAAAAATACAAAGCCGTAGAGGTTGGAATTCATCCGGCTATGCCAGAGATTGATAAAGAGCATAGAGAATATGTTTTTGATGAAAATGTGCTTTCTCCGTGGAGAGAGGTTGAACTTGCAACATTGTTAGATAAAAATACGGCAAAAGAAATTAGATGATTGAATTATATAAAAAAATTGAAGCAATTTGGTTTAAACTCAATCAAAAACTACGCTTTTTGTTGGTTGGCGGTTTTAACACGGTTTTTGCCTATGGTGTGTTTGCCGCATTGTTCGAGTTAGCCAAAATTCCATACAACCCAGCATTGATTTTACAATATTTTATAACTGTTAATGTTTCATTTATAACTATGCGTTATTATGTTTTTCAAAGCCACGGAAATATAAAGGCAGAATATGTGAAAGCATGGACAGTTTATATCGGAATGTATTTTTTCAATGCTTTTGCGCTTAATTTATTTGTCCGTGTCTTAGGCTTATATCCGTTAATCGGGCAGGCGGCATATTTGGTTATATCTACAATTTTAACCTATTTATTGCATAAATATTTTTCATTTCGAGAAAAAAATCAAAATCCTGCTTGAATTAGAAGAAAAAGCCCATACATAAATTGACATCAGAAAGGAGAAAAAAATGAAAAAAATATTGTGTCTATCTTTAATGTTGATGTCAAGTACGGCCATGGCCAGAGATATTGCAAGCGGTGATAGTGCTTCCGGTTTGCAGGTAAGTAGTAATGATCCTTTAACCGTTGAAGGATCTGTTACCAATACAACGGTTGGGACTTATGGACAAATGACCGTAAGAGATGGTGGGCAAGCAGACACAACCACGGTTGGTAGGAGAGGTACTTTAACTGTTACCGGTGTTGGCAGTTTAGCAACAAACACCATTCTTAATTCTTCTTCTCAATTAAATGTAACCAATGGAGCTACGGCTAATGGTGTTATGGTTAATTCTTCTGCAAAAGTTTATGTAGGTGACCAATCTATAGTTAATAATGCCACTCTTAACGGTGGAAGTTTGGAGATTTTATCCGGAGGTATTTCAAACGGAGCGGTTATTAATGATGGATATATATTTGTAGAAAACGATGGTGAGATTAATGGCACAATTGTCAACGGGGGGTTGTTAGATGTTTTTGCCGGCGGAAAAATTAATGATTTGACATTAAACGGTGGAGAAACCGTTTTTGAGGGAGACGCAACGGTTAATGGAAAGACAATCATTAAGCCTAATGGATATTTATATCTGCACGGTAATACAACATTTGAGAATTTACAACTAGATAACGGTTCAATTTATTCGGTTTACAATGATAATTTTAAAAATATAAATGTAACAACTCTTGAAGGTAACGGAATTATTCATATGAATACCAACGTCGCACAAGATAAGTATGATATTTTGAATGTGACTAATGGTGGTTCGGGACAAGTTGGTTTGGCTTTAACAGATTACAGTGCCACCCCCGTATTTTCTCAAAATATGAAATTGATTAACGGTCTGCCGGCAGAAAATTTTTATTTAATAGGCGGAGCCGCAGATGTCGGAGCTTTTCATTATGATTTAGCTAAGCTCAATGACGGTTGGTATTTGGTTAAAACATTGCAGTTGAGTGATACGGCGGTTTTGGCAAAAAATACATATGCAGCTATTCATTCCGTGATGTATGCTCATTTGCAGAATTTGAATAATCGATTGGGTGAAATTCATACCAATAAAAACGGTGGTTTTTGGGTGAGAGGTATGCATAGACAGCTTGACTTAGATTTTGATGATGCAACTCAGTCTGATGTAGAAGTCAATGGTGTGCAGTTTGGTTATGACTATGCGTTGCCGCAAAATACATTTAATCGTTGGTTGATAGGTGTTCATGCTGGTTATTCAGATACCACGCAAGATTTTGACAGAAGTGGAGACGGAAATGCTGATACTTATAGCTTTGGCGCATATACAACCATGATTGCAGAGAATGGTCTTTATGCTGACATTGCTGCTACATATTATCGTCATAAACAAAAGCTCTCAAGTTATCTGCCGCATGGGGCACAAGTGAATAGTGATTATGATGTTGATGGTTATAGCTTGTCATTAGAAGGTGGAAAGCGTTTTAATTTAGCTAATGGATATTATTTAGAACCGCAAGCCCAAGTCAGCTATATAGATTTTGACAATATAGAATATAGAACTTCATATAATACATTGATTGAAGCCGAAAATCAGGGTACATGGTTGGCAAGAGCCGGTTTGATTATGGGAAAAAGGCTGGAAAATAAATATAATATGCCGATAGATGTGTTTGTTCGCACAGATTTTTATACAGAAGTTGATAACGGTCATAAGGTCACTGTCGCCGGCTATGATATTGAAGAAGACCGCTCAGAAAACTTTGTTCGCTTAGGTGCTGGTATGAACTTAAATACCAACCAAGGACAAGAGCTTTATTTAGGAGTTGGCACAATTTTGGGCGGAAAAGTTCAAATGCCGATAGACTTAAGCTTAAACGCTCGTTGGGAATTTTAGGATATAAAATGGCGGATATTATCACATTAACAATATTATTTTTAATAGGAATAATGGCGTTATTGATAGAAGCATATTTAATTTATAGTGTTTTGCTTTCTCGTTTTTGTAAATATCCGCCCGCATTTCCGGCATTTGGCAATTTAAGGGCAAAAACATTAGCAGAAGCTGAAAAAATATTATCACAAAGTTCAAAAAGCTTAAAAGTTGTAGATTTAGGTTGTGGAGCAGGTGGCTTGTTATTGCCTTTAGCAAAAAAATATCCCAATCATCAGTTTTGGGGTTATGATTGGGATAAAGTAATGGTAAAATGGGCAGGTTTTAGAGGAAGAAAACTTAAAAACTTAAAAATCATCAAGCAAGACATTTCAACAGTAGATGTGAAGGAGTTTGATATATTATTTTCTTTTCTGGATACAAAGGCTTTAGAGATTGTATCAAAAGATATATTTGAAAAAATATCCCCAAATGCCATATTAATTTCTCCGGCATTTGCCTTGCCAAAAATAAAAGCAATAAAGGAGATAGAGGCCAAAAGCTATTGCTTGCCGTTAAAAATATATGTATATTCCAAATCTCGTAATAATTTGTAAGTTTTTTTGTGTTTACATTAAAATATAAAAACATTATTTTAATTTCAAACAAATTAATAACACAAAAAAGGATAAGCAAATGACAAATATACACCCAACAGCCGTTATTGAAGAAGGCGCACAAATTGCATCTAGCGCAAAAATCGGTCCAATGTGCTGGATTAGTTCTCGTGCAAAAATTGGCGAAAATGTTCAATTGTTAGGTCGTGTCAGCGTATTGGGAGACACCACCATAGGAGAGGGAACAATTGTTTTTCCCGGAGCTGTTTTGGGAGCAGGACCGCAAGACCACGGTAATGAGTTCAAACAAGAAGCTAAATTGATTATTGGTAAACGCAACATCATCAGAGAAAATGTAACCATGCATGCCGGTACCCCGAAAGAACACTTTACCACAACGGTTGGTGATGATTGTATGTTTATGGTAAACTCTCACGTTGCTCATGACTGTGTTGTCGGCAATGGTGTAATTATGACTAACAATGCGGTTATCGGCGGACATGTTCGCTTAGGTGATGGAGCCATTTTGGGAGGCAACTGTGCCGTTCACCAATTCTGCCGCATTGGCAAAAAAGCCATGATTGGTGGCTTAACAGGCATTGATAGAGATGTTATTCCATATGCTATCGTTAACGGAGCTTTAGGAAAATTAAGAGGTTTGAATGTTGTTGGTTTGAAGAGAAGCGGTTATGACGAACACACTATCAAAGCAGCAACCAGAGCATTTATGTTCATTTTCAAAGGCAAAGAAGGTGTGTTTAAAGAAAGACTTGAACTTGCCAGAGAAAAATTCAAAGACAATGAAATGGTTATGGAACAAATCAAATTCATTGATGAAGGCTTAAACGGTCGCCGTAAAGTAATGATGGCAGACTAAGGCTTAGCGTGTATAAAGGATAACCGGCGAAGAAAAAGTTTGTTCTTTAGCCGGTTGTCTTGATTTTAGAAAAAGCTATTTTTTAAGGTATTTTTTAAGATGGAAGAAAAAAAATTAGGAATTATTGCCGGAGGCGGAAGCATTCCTCAAATGTTAATAAAGCGTTGCAAAGAGCAAGGCAGAGATTTTTTTGTGATTGCAATTGAAGGAAACGCCTCTGAAGATTTGGTAGATTCTTCCATTCCTCATTGTTGGATCCGTATAGGCCAAGCCGGAACCGGTTTTAAGAAAATGGCAGAAGAAAAGGTGCGCGATGTGGTGATGATTGGCACTATCAAACGCCCGAGTTTGAGCGATTTGATTCCAGATTTTCGCACAGCTACTTTTTTTGCCAAAATTGGTATGAAGTCTTTGGGAGATGACGGTATTTTAAGAGCTCTGGTTAAAGAGCTAGAATCAGAAGGCCTGATTGTAAAAGGAATACACGAGGTTATGCCGGAGCTTTTGGTTAAGTCAGGTGTTTTGGGTAAACATAAGCCGGATAAGCAAGCCATTGCCGATATTAAAAGAGGGGTTGAGGTTGCCTGGGAATTAGGACGTTTAGATGTCGGACAATCTGTTGTTGTTCAACAAGGTTTGGTTTTAGGTGTTGAAGGTATAGAAGGCACAGATAGACTGATTATGCGTTGCAAAGACTATAAACGCAAAGGAGACGGCGGAGTTTTGGTTAAATTAAGAAAACCAGAACAAGATATGCGCATAGATTTGCCAACTATTGGAATAAAAACACTTGAAAATGCCAAAAATTCCGGATTAAGAGGTGTGGCGGTTCATTGCGGAAATGCATTGATTGTCAATGAACAAGAAGTGATAGATTATGCCAATAAAAATAATATGTTTATTGTAGGTATAAATCCGGCGGACTATATGAATCAAAATTAAGGAAAAAAGATGAAAATATATATAATAGCAGGAGAACCTTCCGGAGATTTACTTGGTTCCAGATTTATGAAAGCAATGAAAGCTAAGACCAACGGAAATGTTGAATTTTTTGGTGTTGGCGGTGATACGATGGAACAAGAAGGTTTGAAGTCTTTGTTTGATATTTCAGATTTGGCGGTAATGGGCTTAACCGAGGTAATTCCAAGTATTCCAAAAATTTTGAAACATATTAAAAATACGGTTGAAGATATTAAAAAAGTTAAGCCGGATGTGGTTATAACCATAGATAGCTGGAGTTTTTCATCAAGAATACATAAAAAACTGCGTAAATTACATCTCAACATTCCGCAGGTTCATTATGTTGCGCCGCAAGTTTGGGCATGGAAGAAAAAAAGAGCCAAGACAATGTATAAATATATTGATCACTTGCTCACATTGTTTCCGTATGAGCCCAAATATTTTACACCATATCATTTGGCAACGGATTTTGTCGGACATCCTGTTATTGAGAGCGATGTTATAAGAGCAGACGGAAATGCTTTTAGAAAAAAATATAAGATACCTGAAGACAAGCGTATTATCACAATCTTACCAGGGTCCAGAAAAAATGAGGTTTCAAGGCTTTTGCCGGAGTTTTTATTGGCGGCAGAAGATTTGAATGCGGCAGAAAAAGATTTATATTTTGTCATTCCCACGGTCAAAACAGTTTCATCAATGGTGAAAGAGGGCTTGAAAGATACAAAGTTAAATATTTTGGTGGTAGATAGTCAAGAAGACAGATATGGAGCATTCAGAGCATCTGAAGCGGCCATAGCAGCCTCAGGAACAGTGGCTCTGGAGTTGGCAATTTGTGATATTCCGCATATTATCGCTTATAAGGTTGCTCCACTAACAGCATTTTTGGCAAAAAAATTCTTGCATATTCAGTTTGTAAATTTATCTAACATTTTGTTGGGCAGAGAGATTATTCCGGAATTATTGCAAGAGAGATGTGTTAGAAGCAATATCAAAAAATACACCTTAGATTTGTTAAACAAAACAGAATTGTATGACAGACAAAAAGAGGGTTTTATCAAAGTTCAAAAGATTTTAGGCAAGGGGGAGCAAACGCCTAGCCAAAATGCTTGTGATGTTGTTTTGAATCTCATACAAACTAAAAAAGACTTACCAAGGTAAGTCTTTTTTAGTTTTATTTTTATTTTTCATCAATGCATCTGGTACATAAATAATTTGATTCTTGCACTTCAATCATACAATTTTTTAAGGAAGAATCAAAACCTTCTTCGCAAGGAATACTATCGCATTTATAAAAATTAGAGCAACCTTCAGCTTCACAACGAACGGGAACATATCCGTCATCACAAGAGCTAATCTCAGGACTATATCCTGGGCAACTATTAGCACAAACACTATTGTTTTGAGAACCGTTTATAGGGTTTCCAAAAACATCGGTTTGTTGAGGGGACAAAGAATTATCCCAATTATATTCATTAAGGGGTGTTGAGCGTCCCAAAGCGTTTGAAGTCCAACAAAAACTTATCAACAAGCAAAATACAGTAAACTTTCTCATAAACAAATTCCTTATAAAAACAACAGCTAATATAATTTATGCCAACAAAAATTAAAATATTATTTCTTATATCAAAAATATAAGTTATTATCTGAAAAAATAAAACAAAATAAGTCAAATTATACCAATGAAAAGTTTATTGTTTTACATAAAAGAAGAATTTATTAAAGAGCAACCGAGATGGTTTTTATGGATTCCGGTTTTATTTGGTTTGGGAATAGTTGGATATTTCCAATTATCAACAGAAATATCCATATGGTGGACATTAGGTGTTATTGAAAGCTTGATAATTTTAGCTTTTTTTTGCAAACATCAGATTAAAATTTTATATGGGATAATGATAATTTCCCTAATTATTTTAGGTTTTACCAACATTCAGCTACAATCAACATATTTATCTAAAAAGAAAATTAAAACAGAAAGTCAGATTAGTTATGTTTCTGGTATGATAGAAAAAATAGATTATAATTACAGAGGTTTTCAACGCCTTATTTTAATGAATGCAAAAAATTTTGAACAAGATAAACAATTTGGCAGGGTTAAAATAAGCACCAGACAAAAAACAAGCGATTTAAAAGTAGGGCAGTGCGTGGAAATGGCAGCAAAGATTATGCCTGCAGGAAAACCTGTCATCATTGGCGGTTATCAATTTGACCGTAAAGCTTATTTTGAAAAAATTGATGCCAATGGTTATGCCTTAAGTTGGGTCTATGAGATAGATTGCGACAATAAAGTTGGATTAAAAGAAAAGTTCAATTTTTTTATAGACAATTTAAGAAGCCAAATAAATGGGCGGATTCATCAAATTTTGCCGGCATCAGAAGCAGGAATAACTTCTGCTATTGTTGCCGGAGAACAAGGTGTGATAAATCGAAAAATTATTCAAAATTATAGAGATTCAGGGTTAGCGCATTTTCTCTCTATTTCCGGCTTACATATGACCATGATAGCCGGTTTAATGTTCTTTTTTGTGCGCTTGTTTATGGCTCTTATTCCACCACTGGCATTAAGGTATGATTCTAAAAAAACGGCAGCAATTATGGCAATTTTGATTAGCATATTTTATCTGTTTATTTCAGGCGTGCAAGTGCCGGCGCAACGCGCTTTTATTATGAATCTGATTGTTTTGCTTGGAGTTTTAATTGGTAGAAAAGCAATTTCCATGAGAACAATTTGCTGGGCGGCAATGTTTATTTTAATTTTTAATCCGCAAGCCATAATTGGGGCCAGTTTTCAAATGTCTTTTGCCGCCGTGGTTGCCTTGATTGCTTTTTATGAAAAATATGCCGGAGATTTGCAACATTTTTTACGTGGAAATCCCGATAGTGGCAAAATGGTCAAATTTTTCCGTTATATCTGGGCATATTTAATTGGAATTTTGGTGGCTGATTTTATTGCCAGTTTGGCAACCACACCTTTTGCCATTTATCACTTTAACAAGATTGCACTCTACACAAGTTTAACCAATCTTTTGGCAGGACCGATTATCGGCTTGATTGTGATGCCGTTTGTGCTTTTGGCACTTATTTTAATGCCGTTTGGATTAGATGTCATTCCTCTCAAATTGGTGGGCTGGGGAATAGGGCTTATCAATGATATTACGGCTTATGTGGCAGCACTGCCAAATTCCGGTTATCAAGTTCTCTCGATGCCGACTTGGGGATTTGCTCTGATTATAATGGGTGGTTTGTGGCTTTGTTTGTGGAATATGCCGTGGCGCAAATGGGGAATAATTGCAATAATTGTTGGCTTTTTGAGCATTTTTACAGTCAAAACACCGGATGTTATGGTAGATAATGAAGCATCTTTACTGGCCGTGAAAGATGAAAAGGGAGATTTGGTGATTTTACCCGCCAGAGGAAATTATTTCACCAAACAGATGTGGCTGGAGAAAACCGCCAATAAAAAATTAGATAAAAAAGAACAACAAAAGTTATATCAAATTTATAAAGGCAAAAAGGTTGATAAATCTTGGCTAGATTTAGAGTGCGATAAAAAATCTTGTCTTTATAAAAATCGCGTCCGTTTCTATAAAGATAAACGCATGGAAATTGACGGTAAATTTTTTGATACATATCAAGCCGAAGGTGCGAGTATTTATTTTGAAAAAGAAAAAATAAAAATTAAAACCATACGTGGTTTTATTGGCTCAAGGTATTGGAATCGATAAAAAAACCTCTCGGGTAAGAGGCTTTTGAATTAGAACATTTGTTCGCGGGTTTTCTTAAACTCAACATCAGGGAAATCTTCCTGAGCTTTGTTCAAGTGCCATGCATTGCGGGCCAAGAAAACATCGGCCCCATCGTGGTCAGTGGCCATAGAACCTTGGTTTGCATCAATAAATTTCTTCAATTTTTGCTTATCTTGGCAATCTACCCAACGCGCGGTGAAATATTGGGTTGGTTCAAAAGCAACCGGCAAGTTGAACTCTGAGCGAATGCGGTCAGCCATAACTTCAAATTGCAAAGCGCCAACCACACCGACAATCCATTCCGAACCAACAACCGGTTTGAACACACTTGCACCGCCTTCTTCGGCAATTTGTTGCAAAGCTGCGCCCAAGTGTTTAGACTTCAATGGGTCTAACGCGCGAACAGATTTCAACAATTCCGGCGCAAAGCTCGGAATGCCGGTAAAGTGTAATTTTTCGCCTTCGGTCAAAGTATCACCGATACGGAGTTGTCCGTGGTTGGGAATACCGATAATATCACCGGCGTATGCATCTTCTGCCAATTCTCTTTCTTGTGCCAAGAACATCACAGGAGTTGGAACTTTAATACCTTTACCTGTGCGCACTTGGTTTAAGGTCATGCCGCGTTTGAAGTGTCCGGAGCAGATACGCATAAAGGCAATACGGTCGCGATGTTTGGGGTCCATGTTGGCTTGAATTTTAAAGACAAAGCCCGTGACCTTATTTTCATCAGGCTTAACTTCTCTTTCCAAAGATGGGTGCGGACGAGGCGTTGGCGCAATATTATGCAAACCTTCCAAAACTTCTCTCACACCAAAGTTATTGATGGCACTACCGAAGAATACCGGAGTTTGCACACCTGCCAAATAGGATTCAAGAGAAAACTCAGGACAGAGTTCTTTAATCATCATCACATCTTCACGCAATTTTTCAACCGCATGAGCCGGCAACAATTCGTCTAATTTCGGGTCATCCAAACCTTTGCAAGTTTCTATTGTTGCATTGATTTGTGACTTATCTCCGGTTTTGTTCATCAAAATCAATTGGTCGTTCAACAAATCGTAGCAACCCAAAAAATCTTTACCCATGCCAATCGGCCAGCTGGCAGGGGTGACTTCCAAAGCCAAAGTTTTTTCAATATCATCCAATAAAACAAATGGGTCTAAACCTTCACGATCAAGTTTGTTGATAAAGGTTAAAATCGGCACATCTCTAAGACGGCAAACTTCAAACAATTTTTTTGTTTGAGTTTCAATACCTTTGGCAGAGTCCAAAACCATGACGGCAGAGTCAACGGCGGTTAACACGCGGTAAGTATCTTCGGAGAAGTCTTCGTGTCCCGGTGTATCCAAAAGGTTGAATGTTATGTCTTTATATTCAAAATTCATCACCGATGAGGCAACCGAAATTCCGCGTTCTTGCTCCACCTTCATCCAGTCAGAGTGAGCGTGGCGGTTTTCACCTCTGGCTTTAACGGCACCTGCTTGTTGAATGGCACCGCCGAACAGCAACAATTTTTCGGTCAAAGTAGTTTTACCAGCGTCAGGGTGAGAAATAATGGCAAATGTTTTGCGCTTATTTACAGTATTACTCATTTTTTTACCTTATTAAAATGTCTTTATTTTGAAAAATTAGGCTTTTTTTATATCAAAACTCTTGTTTTGGCAAGAAAAAAGAGGGCTCGGTTGAGCCCCCTTAAAAAATATTCTGAACTAAAACGGGCTGGAAACCATTGGAACCAAAGGCTCAACAGAAGACTTATCTTCGTCCGTTTTTTGAGAATTTTCTTCTTTAATTGGTTGAATTAAATCATTAGCGGCTTGTTTTGTGGTGTTTTTTGCCGGCTGAGGAGTTTTATTTATTCCGATATAGCGTTCAATTGCACTTTTTTCTTTTTCTTTTTCATTAGAGGTAATCAAGTTCAAATCATGCAAAACTTCTAATTTGCGCAAATTTTTTGCCGCAGTCAAAATATCTTTAGAGGGCAATTGTCTTTTTGCACGCTGACGAGGTTGAGGCGGCAATAAAGTTTCAATAATTAAATCTCTTTCAGCAGAAAATTCTTTTGGAGTGATGGCATTTGCCTCAGTAGCTTCTTTTAAGACATTGATGCGTTCAATAATCAAATCCGGAGAAGGAACAGGGCGATTAATGCCATATGCCGGAGCTTTATTGGTTAAAGGCAAAAGTCCGCCGATATTTGAACTGCGGGCTGCCAAAAATTCATCTTGAGTAATTAAATCTTTTTCAGCCAACTCTTTTAAGGTCAAAAAACGAGCGATTATATTTTGTTCATCATCATCAAACAAAATCTCAGCAGCTTCAATTTGCTCTTGCGTGGTTGGAACTTCTTTTTGAGGTTTATGCTTTTGGCTTAAAAAAATGGCTTTTGCCAGAGCAGATTTGCTTTGTCTTAAAGCGGCAGCGTCTTCAATATTAAAGACTTTTGCGCCATTATCATCTTCAATAATCAATTTGCTTTGCTGAATGGTGATATTGCGCAATCTTTTTTGAGCAATTTGAGACATTTTTTCGGGTTTTCCGGAAGTTGAGCCCAAAAGAGTCATATCATCAGAATTAAGCAAGATTAAATCTTCATAATTTTGTCTGGCTCTGTTATAATGACCAAGTTGTTCAGCAGTCATGGCGCTTACAATCAAAGCCTGAGGCAATTTGGGGTTAGATTGCAAAGATCTGTCAACCAATCTTTGAGCTTCTTTAAAATCCCCTTGAGAATAAGCCACGGTAGCTAAGTTGGCGTCTTCTTGAGCTTGATCGTTAAATTGCCAAATGGTTGTATTTTTACCATTTTCTCCGTGCAAAGCGGTTGAGTTGCAAGCAGAGAGCAAGACAACTGTTGCTGCGGCACATAATAAATTTTTGGTTATAGTGAGTTTTAACACAAGTTTACTCCTAAAATTTTATCTCAATTTAGCAGTATCATATAAAATATTAACTTATATTACAATTATTTTTATCAGGTTGTGAATTTAGTCTTGATTTAAATTTTTTTTTCTTTACTATGCAAGCAAAAATAAGTAATAGCGAGCGTGGTGAAATTGGTAGACACGCCAGACTTAGGATCTGGTGCCGCAAGGTTTGAGAGTTCGAGTCTCTCCGCTCGCACCATTTTTTTTGTAAAAATGGTCAACCCTAGAGAGAGAAAATTATGAATATAAAAGAAATAAAATCTGAAGGATTAAAAAAATCTTACAAAGTCAGCGTTTCTGCCGACACTTTTGCCAAAGACGTTGATGCAAAAGTAAATTCTATTGCAAAATCTGTCAAAATGCCAGGTTTCAGAGCAGGTAAAGCTCCTGTTTCTATGATTAAACAAAAATATGAAGCTTCTGCCAAGGCAGAGGTTTTAGAAGATTTGGTTCAAAAGACCGCAGGACAAGTTATTAAAGAAAACAATCTTCGTCCTGTTATGATGCCTGATGTTAAAATCACAGCTTTCAAAGACGGTGAAGATGTTGAGTTTGAAGTAAATGTTGAGGTTATGCCTGAAATTAATTTTGATGGCGTGAAAGACATTGCTTTAGAAAAACAAATGGCTGAAGTTCCGGCTGAAGAAGTTGAAAAAGCTTTGAAATATTTGGCCGATGCACGCAAAGAAACCAACAAAGTAGAAGAAGACAGAGTATCTAAAAAAGGAGATACAGCCGTTATTGATTTTGTAGGTTCTGTTGACGGTGTTGAGTTCCAAGGCGGCAAAGGCAATAACTATCCTTTGGTTTTGGGTTCAAACTCTTTTATCCCTGGTTTTGAAGACCAATTAATTGGCAAAAAAGCCGGTGAAAAAGTTGACGTTAAAGTCACTTTCCCTGAAAATTATCACGCAAAAGATTTGGCTGGTAAAGCTGCTGTTTTTGCTTGCGAAATTAAAGAATTGCGTGAACCTAAAGAGGTTGAAATCAATGATGATTTTGCAAAATCTATGGGTGAAGAAAATTTAGATAAACTCAAAGAAAAAATTTCAAACCGCATTAAAGAAGATTATGAAGCCGCTTCAAAAATGAAGTTGAAGAGACAACTTTTGGATATTTTAGATAAAAATTATACATTTGAAGTTCCAGAGTCTTTGGTTGATGCAGAATACAAAGCAATTGTTGCTCAATATGAACAAGCTAAAAAGTACAATCAATTAGATGAAGAAGAAAAAGCCAAATCAGAAGAAGATTTGTTGGCTGAATACAAAAACATTGCCGTTCGCAGAGTAAAACTTGGTTTGCTTTTGTCTGAAATTGGTCAAAATGCAAAAATCACCATTAATGCTGATGATATTAATCAAGCTATTATGGCAGAAGCTCGCAAATATCCGGGACAAGAAAAAGCTGTTTTTGATTTTTATGTTAAAAACAAACAAGCTGTTGAGAATTTGAAAGCTCCGCTTTTTGAAGAAAAAATCGTTGATCATATCATTTCTCAAGCAAAAGTAGCTGAAAAAACAGTTTCTATAGAAGAGCTTTATAATTTTAATGAAGAAGAAAAAGCAACAAAAAAAGCTGCCAAAAAAGCAACTAAAAAAGCTTCTTAATTAAAATAAAAAATATAAAAAAAGCCGGTTTATGCCGGCTTTTTTTGTGCGTAGAATTATATTTTTTCTACAAAGATTGTAAATTATTGATAAAATAGCACCATATTTAAGGAGATAAAAATGGTACATATTTTAAAATCAGAAAAACTGCATTGTTTATTATTTCTACTTTTAGGAGGAGTTATAAGCGCGTTTTTACAACAAGATTTAATATGGGATTTTGTAAATTATCATTTTTATAATGCTTGGGCATTTTTGAACAACCGTGTTGGTTATGATATCTTATTAGGAGGAATAAATATATTTTTTAATCCCATAGGGGAGATTCCGTTATATTATTTGGTACTATACTTCAATGATTTTCCTGCCTTTATATTTTTTATGCAAGGATTATGGTTTGGTGGTTTGCTATGGGTATATTATAAAATTGCAAAAATATATTTTAATCAAGATGATTTAAGAAGTAAGCTTCAAATTGTATTAACATTAATCATTGCCGCAACAGCTAATGCCACATTTTTGCAAATAGGTTCATCTACCAATGAAATACAGACAAGCTTTTTAATTTCATTGGCAATATATTTATTATTAAAAGAACTTTTTGTTGAACAAACGGGCAAAAGGCTGCCGTTTATAATTTCAGCAAGTTTATTAGGAATATCTTTAGGAATAAAATATACATGTTTTTTTTGGATTATATGCATTACTCTTGGTATTTTGATTTTTCATAAAAATATAAAAAATTTTAAGAGAAATTTTTGTTATTTTGCCATATTTGGAGTGATTTCATTTTTAGCAATTTCAGGTTTTTGGTTGCTAAAAATGTGGCAATTATATGAGAGTCCATTTTTTCCTTTTTTAAATAAAATATTTCAATCAGAATGGGGAAGTTCTGGTAATTTCAGAGATAAAAGTTTTATTCCGACAAACATGTTTGAATATATATTTTGGCCGCTGATAACAAGTTTAAGCTTGCACAGAAAAGAAGGTTTAGATATGTTTGTTGTTGATTTTAGGCAAGCAATTGTTTATCTGATATTTCTTGTTTATGGCATAACATATATCGTCAAATCAATTTTAAAAAAACAACAAAAAATTGAGCCCAAATGGTGGTTTTTATTTTGGATGACAATTTCTTCATATATTTTATGGATGAGCATTTTTTCAATTTCAAGATATTATATTATCGGAGAGTTTTTTATTTCCATATATATAGCTAAAGCATTATTAAGTTTTAGACCTCAACGAGTGTATTCTGAAATTATTTATGGAATAATATTAGTGACAACGATATATGTTTTAATTTCGACAGTAATTTTTTCATACAGATGGGGGCTTAGAATTTCATACAAAGAGTTGGATATGCCAAATGACAAATATTTCTTTGTAGAAGATATTAATTTTCCGGAAAACACATTAATTATGACCTATAATCTTCCGTCATCAGGATACATCGCTTATTGGGGAATAAAAAATCCAACAATAAGAGGAATAAATATTTATCAAAATTCTTATATAACAAAACTCACTCCTGATGTGAATATTGAATATTTTAGCGCCAACAAAAATTGGAGAAAAACAAGAGAAGATGTAATAAAAAAACACAAAGGACCAAAGGTTGTCTTGATTACAGAACCAACAGATATGCATGTTTGGGAAAAAGCAAAATTATTTTTAAAAATAAAAGATATGAATTGCAAAAAGCTAATAGAAAATCAGTATGGTAGAACCTATTTGTGTATAGATAAAAATACATCAAAAAAAATATGGCCGCAAGGACAAAATTTTTTGAGCCAAAAGGAATTAAAGGAGGTCTTGTATGGAAAATAAGGTAGCGGTGCTTATTCCTTGTTACAATGAGGAGGTAGCCATCAAAAAAGTAATAGAAGACTTTCAAAAGATATTACCGGAAGCAAAGATTTATGTATATGACAATAATTCTACGGACAAAACGGCAGAGATTGCCAAAAAAGCCGGCGCAATTGTGAAATATGAGCCATATCAGGGAAAAGGAAATGTTGTTAGAAGAATGTTTGCAGATATTGATGCCGATATTTATGTAATGAGTGACGGAGATGAAACTTATGATATTAAAAAAGCTCCAAAATTAATTAAAGAACTGCAAGATAATGACTTAGATATGGTTGTGGGTGCAAGAAAAGAAGTTGATTTGGCGGCATATAGAGTAGGGCACCGATGGGGAAATGTTTTATTGACTAAGTTGGTTCAAAGCTTTTTTCATCAAAATCTGATAGACATGCTGTCAGGATATCGTGTCTTTTCAAAAAGGTTTGTAAAGAGTTTTCCCGCGCAGTCAACAGGATTTGAAATTGAAACGGAGTTAACCGTGCATGCCCTTTCATCCAAATTGCCGTTCAAAGAAATTGAGACTGATTATTTTGCACGTCCCAAAGGCTCAGAAAGCAAGTTATCAACTTATAAAGACGGTATTAGAATTTTATTGATGATTGTCAATTTGATTAAAGATGAAAGACCATTATTATTTTTTAATATTTTAACAATATTGTGTTTTTTGAGTTCGTTATGGTTTGGAATTCCTGTTGTGGAAGAATATTTTGAAACTCATTTAGTACAAAAATTCCCTAGAGCATTTTTATCTATGGGGTTAATGATTTTATCCGTTATCAGCTTTTTTGTCGGCTTGATTTTAGACAGTATTTCAAAAAGCAGAAAAGAAACCAGACGTTTGTCATATTTAAGGTATGATATAGGTGATGGTAATAAATGAAATACGCAGGTGAAGATAATTTAGATGCTTTGGTTGTTGCAGAAAATTATAACAATGAGATTGTTGCAAAAATAGCTTCAAATATTGAACAGTCAGCCAAAGTTATTGTTGATTTTGGCTCTGGAAGCAGAACTTTAGCAAATATGCTTGAAGAAAAAATAAATAAAGAAATTTGTTGTATAGAACCAGCCGAGAATTTAAAAAAATTTTATGAAAACAAAATTTGTTATGATTCTTTAGATGATTTGGCAGATAAATCGGTAGATGTCATATATTCCAGCAATGTTTTGGAGCATATCAAAAAAGATGATGAAATTGTTGAGCTTTTTTATCAAAAATTAAAGCAAGGTGGAAAGGTTATTTTATATCTCCCTGCGTTTGATTGCTTATATTCTGCAATGGATAAAAAAGTGGGGCATTATCGTAGATATTCAAAGAACAAAATAAAAAATTTGTTCCAAAATAATGAAAAATGGACAGTTAAAGAGCTTTATTATGCTGATTCTTGTGGATTTTTTATCACATTACTTTATAAGCTGATTGGTAGTAAAGATGGAAAATTAAATATCAATACTTTAAAAATATATGATAAGTATATTTTCCCAATCAGCAATTTTTTAGATAAACTTGGCATAAAAAATATTTTAGGAAAAAACATTTTTTGCGTAATAGATAAAAAATAGTGCTTTTTCTTTACTTTTTATTGATGATATTGTTTTATAAAGAATAAAAACTTGAATTATAAAAGTAAGGAAAACACAATGATTATGCAAAATTCTTTAGAGCGGATTAATGATAGCTTGATTCCTATGGTAATTGAGCAAACCTCAAAAGGCGAGCGTTCTTTTGATATCTTTTCCAGATTGTTAAAAGAAAGAATAATCTTTTTAACCGGAGAGGTTAATGATGAGATGTCTGCGTTGGTTTGTGCGCAGTTATTGTTTTTGGAATCAGAAAATCCTAAAAAAGATATTTATATGTATATCAACTCCCCCGGCGGTTCCGTTACATCCGGCATGGCTATGTATGACACCATGCAATACATCACTTGTGATGTAAACACGGTTTGCATTGGTCAAGCTTGCTCAATGGGTTCTTTTCTTTTGGCAGCCGGAACAAAGGGTAAAAGATTTTCTTTACCAAATTCAATGATAATGATTCACCAACCAAGCTCTGGTTTCAAAGGTCAGGTAACCGATATTGAAATCCATGCCAGAAATTTGGTCGAGTTGAAAAAAAGAATGAACAAATTATATTCTATCCATACGGGACAAAAATTATCTGTTGTTGAAAAGGCAATGGAAAGAGATAATTTTATGACACCTGAAGAAGCATTAAAATTTGGCTTGATTGATCAAATAGTGACCAATCGTACAGAAATTGCCGGCAAATAAGGGTAAAAGATATGAGTGATAACAAAGATAACAACGAATTACACTGTTCTTTCTGCGGAAAAAGCCAGTCAGAAGTAAAAAAACTGGTTGCCGGCAGAGGAGTATATATCTGTGATGAATGTATTGAAGTTTGCATCAATATTGTTGCAGATGAAATGGCTGAAGAAGCCAAAAGAGAAGGCGGCATTGATTCTGAAAACTTGCCAACGCCTTCCAAAATTAAAGAGTTTTTAGACCAATATGTTATCGGACAAGAAAGAGCCAAAAAGGTTTTGTCTGTTGCCGTGTATAACCACTATAAAAGATTAAATAATTTGGATAATAAGTCTAAAGATAAAGAAGTTGATATTTCAAAATCAAACGTCATTTTGATTGGTTCAACAGGTTCCGGTAAAACATTGTTGGCGCAAACCTTGGCAAAAATTTTGGATGTTCCTTTTGCCATTGCAGATGCCACAACCTTAACAGAGGCCGGATACGTTGGTGAAGACGTTGAAAACATTATCTTAAAGCTGGTTCAAGCCGCTAATTATGATATTGAAAAAGCTCAACGCGGTATTGTTTATATTGATGAAATAGATAAAATTACTAGAAAAACAGACGGCCCGTCCATTACAAGAGATGTGTCCGGTGAAGGTGTGCAACAAGCTTTGTTAAAAATCATTGAAGGAACAGTTGCCAATGTTCCGCCACAAGGTGGACGCAAACATCCGCAACAAGAATTTTTGCATGTAGATACAACCAACATCTTGTTTATTTGCGGCGGTGCGTTTTCCGGCTTGGAAAAAATTGTTGGCAGCAGGGGTAAAGAATCTTCTATCGGTTTTGGTGCTGAGGTTAGAGGTCCGGATGAAAGACGCATTGGCGATATTTTGAAAGAAGTTGAGCCGGAAGATTTGTTAAAATATGGTTTGATTCCAGAATTCGTCGGTCGTTTGCCGGTTATTGCCACATTGGAAGATTTAGATGAAGCTGCATTGGTTAAAGTTTTAACCGAACCTAAAAACGCATTGGTTCGTCAATATGCCAGCTTGTTTGAAATGGAAGATGTTAAGTTAACTTTCACCGATGAAGCATTGATTGCCATTGCCAAAAAAGCAATTGAGCGTAAAACCGGTGCGCGCGGTTTGAGAGCAATTATGGAAGAAAACTTGCTTGAATTAATGTATGATATTCCGGATAAAAAAGACGTTGCAGAAATTGTGATTGATGAAAAAGTCATCAATGACAAAAAAGCACCGAAGCTGATTTATCGTAAGGAAAACAAAAAATCTTCTGAAAATAAAAAATCTGCATAAAAAAACAAATGGAGAGCCGCAAGAAATTGCGGCTTTTTTTTATAATGAAGTTAAGAAAAATAGATATAAAAACAGAACAAAATCAATTATATAGTGCTTTTTATAATTGCATGGATAAGGTTAAAGGAAAGGCTTTTTTTGAAAACTTTGCCAATGAAAAAATAAAACATTCAATGCAAGTTGTAGGTGCTGGTAACTATCTTTTGAAAAATGAAGCTTATTTTCATAATCAATCCGAAGAAGTGTTAAAATTAGGCAAGTTAGTTTGTCTTTTTCATGATATTGGTAGATTTAAGGAAATATATCTTTTATCTCAAGATTCCAATAAGCGTTACAATCATGGTCATTTTAGCTATGAGATATTGAAAAACTTAGGCTATTCAGATTTGCGCTTGCTTTTGCCGGTTAAAAGACATGGCGAGTTAGCAGATGCTCTGGATAAAGATGAAGAATATCAACATATGCCGGACGGAGTAGCAAAAGAAGAAACCCAAAAGCTTTATGAGTTGGTTAAAGATGCCGACAAAATCGCTAATCTGTATCTGATAAAATATGATAACCGAATTTTTAAAGATTTATTCTTTGAAAATTTAACAGATAAAGACAAATATGCCCCAATTTCAGAAAAGGTAATGCAAGCAGTTAAAGAGCATACTTTGGTCAAAAGTGGTGACGATAAATCTTTTTCAGACAGAGTGATTCAAATTTTGTGCTTTGTTTTTGAAATTTATTATCACTCATCATATGAGTTTATTTTAAGACATAAGCTATTTGATAATTTATGTGAATATTTATTAGAATATTCTCCGGATAAAGCGCAAGCTCAATATGTTTGCAACCACATACAAAATTATTTGCAAAGCAAAGTCTTATAATTTATTTATCATAGATTTTGAAAGAGCAATAACAGCATCAAAGTTGTCTTCATCACAAACTTTGTTGCGGCGAACGTGCCCACATTTTGTGCATTTTTGCGTGAGGATGTATTCGCCGTTTTTCATTTCAACGGCAATCGGTTCCATCAAACCACCGCAATCAGCAGCCCTGTCTCCTGGGTTAATGTCTACATGTTTGCTCCACAAACAGTTAGGACAGTGGTTTGTATAACCGTTGCCGTGAACTTTTGTACCACAATGTTCACAAGTAAAATCTTCAATTTGGCGATTAAATCTTTTCATTTTTTACTCCTTATCGGCAAGTTAAACATAATATTTGGGTTTGGCAAGAATATTCTGTTGACAAAGTGGACAAAAAGGTATAGTTTATTTCAATAAAAATATTATTAATTAAAAAAATTGATATTATGAAGTTAAAAAATTTGTTTTTCGGAAGAAATGAAAAAGCTCGTTTTCTTTCTTCTCAATCTCAATGCTGTTCGAATAATGTAAACCATGTTCAACAAATACTTTGTAATCCAGCAAAGTATAATCGCTTGTCATTCGAAGAGCAAGTGCAAATGGTTTATTCTTCTCCATTGGTAAAATTAGGAATTTTAGATGAAAATTGGAAAATTCCTTCTTTTTCTAAAAATTCTTTAGCTGAATTTTCAATTGAAAATGGTCAAGAAAAAGAAGAATATATTAATCCATTTTCTTTGTCACTTTCTGATAAGGTGCTTTTTGAAGAGAGAATTTGGGGAATTAAAGTTTGCGATTATTTTCTTTATGATACAAATGATTTTTCTTTGTCAACAGCTATGCAAAGGGCTTTACTTTTGCCAAATGCTGAGGTCGTTTCTCTGAAAAAAATCAATTATCTGGAGGATGGAACACGTTGTATAATAGATGCTTCTGAGCCGCTTTGTTTTATTATTCATAAAAAACCAGCGGAGTTTGTTAAAAAAGTTAACAGACATAGAGCAAAAAATTTATTTCCAGAATGTGCAGATGAGATACAGAAGCTTGGAGCTTATATTACATGGTTAGATATAAGTGAAGATTCATATCGTCTCTTGGTTACTGAAAGACCTGTGTCTCTTCATGTGTATACGATAGAGAATATGAATGACAAGTTAAAAATGCAAAATATTTGTTTTAAAAATATTTTTGCCGGAATGGAATCATCAAAAAGCAAAAGATGACAAAGAAATTACACATAATTCATGTGTATTTGCTGCCATTTCGGCAATATTGGTTTTTATTGTGGGCTTATTTTTGTCATTTATAAATGATGAAGACCAAATGCTGACAAGAACTACAATAGAGTTCTGGGCAGCAGGAGAACTATTGGCAGCAACACTTTGCTGGTTGGTGTTAGAGGATGAAAAAACACCTCCTGTATGGGTCGGCATAGTGTTGAACATGGTACTTTTACTTCCATGGTTATATATGGCCTTTCCGGAGGTTCGCAATGCTTTTTCTGCCGCTGCCGGAATTTTTCTTGCTATCATAACCTCATCATTATGGGAAAGCCGAAGAAAACTTTTCCGATAAAAAAATAAAACATCAAAGGTTCGGTTTTTTGACCGAACCTTTTTTTGTAACTTGAGTGTTGAATATCAAAAAAATTATGCTAACTTAAAGCTGCGTTAATTGATTATTATAACCCTTTAATTTTTTTGTTTATGGAAAGAATTTTTTTAGAAAGATTAACTGAAAGTAAGACCTTTAAGGTTAAAACAACGGGGAAGCGCTTTGGCTTTTCAAAGTCAAGTTCAACCATCAACGGCAGAAAAACGGTCGTAGCGCAATGGAAACTTGATGGACAAGTTGTTTTAGAAATCTGCACCACCATCCCCGGAAGGTGGAGAATTTTGAAAGACGGTAGAAGAGGGTATATTTATGAGCCTGATACCGCTTCAGACAAACAATTTATTGTATTATTGGTACAATAACCTAAAAAAATAATAAAGAGACACCATAATTAACAGTGTCTCTTTTTTCATTTATTTAAATACTTTTGCAATGAATACGGTCATTGCAAATAACATGATTCCTAAAATGACATATGTCAGCACATATTCCATCCCAATATTAAGGGTAAACGCTCCATATGCATAATAGAAACATGCACCACTAAGTAGCATACCTACATAGTATGCTCCAATTTTAATAAATACTTTTTTTATTATTGCTAATAAAAAAAGCGTAACCGCACCACCAACAAGAAGGCACAGTAATAAAGAAATTGGATTTTGGATAATACCTAAACCAGAAGATATCATCCGATTTACAATCCCGAGCGCAGATACAATCGTTAATACCGCACTCACAAGGCTCATAATGATAATGAGCACATTAATAATTGTTTTCTTTTCCATACTTATTTTTTTTAATTAATAATTTTTATGACGCTCAGAATATAGCACAAAAAAAGGTCTATGACAATAGATAAATTAATCTGCCAAGCAGATACAAAAAAACCTGCTTTTCAGCAGGTCTTTTTCTTTTCAGTCGGATTGAAGAGGATTGGTGGGCTCTACATCAAAGGTTGGGGCAAAAGCAGTACTCAAGATTATAAAAAGTATTATAATCAGTTCACCACAAACCTATTTTGGAGGACTGCTAATGCC